>NZ_CAJNOB010000004.1 GCF_905250085.1 Candidatus Methylacidithermus pantelleriae | reverse complement strand
AACGCTCGTATGATTACGACACCATTTCCACTGCGGTAGGGGAGGTGCAGCGAGCGATGGTTTTCTCGACTCTCATCAGCATGGTGGCCTACTCTCCGCTTCTGCTATGGGGAGGTGTAGAGGGCAAGATCTTTCTTCCAATGGCCGATACAATGGCGTTTGCGCTTTTGGGTTCCATCGTCCTTTCCCTCACTCTGGTCCCTGCAGCTGCCTCCTTTGTCTTTCGAGAGGGGTTCCGGCCCCATACACCACCGTTCGTCCCTTTTTTTATCAGGCGCTATTATCGCCCCTGCCTTGCATGGTTGCTCGCCCGTCCCAAGGCCGTCATGCTCACAGCTTGGATTCTCTTCCTTTTCGCAGTTGCTACCGCCTTCACTTTGGGGACAAGCTTCCTTCCTACCCTAGATGAAAACAACCTATGGATTCGGATCACGTTGCCGAGCAACGTCGACCTAGCCTACTCGAAAGAAGTGGCTCACAAGATACGCATGTTCCTCTATAAGCAGCCTGAGGTCCGGGCTGTTTCCGTCCAGATCGGCCGGCCAGACGACGGTACCGACCCAACGGGAGTCTTTAATCAGGAGTATGGCGTTTACTTTAAGCACCCAAAGGAATGGCCAAAAGGTGTAAGAAAGAAGGATATCATTCGACGGTTTGAAGATTATTTTGCAACAATTCCAGGGATTAGTTATAACTTTTCGCAATATATCCAGGACAATGTCGCAGAAGCCCTTTCAGGGGTCAAGGGAGAAAACTCCATAAAAATTTTCGGAACCGAACTTGAACGTTTGGATTCACTGGCTAGCCAAATTAAAGCCATTTTGCAAGGCGTCCGCGGGATCACGGATCTCGGGGTGTTGCGCGAGCTTGGCCAGCCAATACTGAATGTAACCGTAGACCGGATCAAAAGTGCGCGCTTTGGTTTAAATGTTTCCGACATAGAGAATGTCGTGCTTTACGCACTAGCGGGCACACCGGTGACCCAAATCATCGAAGGGGAGAGAACCTTTGATCTGGTCATTCGCTTTCCGGAAGGATTTCGTAACACCGTTGAGCAGATCCAGAATCTTCTGGTAGACACACCCGACGGACATCGAATTCCCCTGTCGATGGTTGCGGAGGTTCGACTGGAAAATGGGCCCTTTTTCATTTACCGAGAGTCTGGTCGCCGGTACATTGCCATTAAGTTCGGAGTCCGTGGCCGGGATCTCGGCACAACCATCGCAGAGGCTCAAACACGCGTTGGAAGAGAAGTGTCTTTGCCGCAGGGCTACTCCATCGAATGGCACGGAGAGTTTCAACAGATGCGGGAAGCCCATCGGAAGCTAGCCGTTATTATCCCCCTCACCCTGCTGGCCATTTTTTTCCTTCTCTATAGCACCTTTGGTAGCGCAAAAGATGCAGCTATCGTCTTGGCAAACGTTCCCTTTTCAGTGATCGGCGGCATTGCTGCACTCGAATTGGCAGGCGAAGTCTTTTCGATCTCTGCCGGAATTGGATTTCTTTCGCTGTTTGGGATTGCTACCCAGGATGCGGTTATTCTCACCTCCTATATTCGGAAGCTTATGGCCCAAGGAGACCAGGACATTCTCACAGCAATTTTGGATGGCTCCTGTATGCGGTTTCGGCCGGTTCTTATGACCGCTCTTCTGGCCTCTTTTGGGCTTTTGCCGGCAGCCCTTTCGCATGCCGTGGGTTCTCAAGCCCAGCGCCCTCTAGCTCTCGTCATCGTTGGAGGAATGATTTCGACGACGGTGCTAACCCTTTTGGTACAGCCTGTACTTATTTCTTGGGTTTACCGTGCGCGGGGATCACACACCTCGTAAAATGGAGACACAGCGAAGACCAGTGGAGAAGGTCTTCTCGAAAGAATCAAAGAGGGCTCACCATTTTTTTGGGCCCAAACCAGCGTGAGCAAGCGTGCGGGTCGATCAGGTAGCCGAGCGCAAGCGTGCAAGGAAAAAACGGCGGAAATGATCGCAGCAAATCCGGAAAGCTACCCAGTCCTTTGTGCTTTCGCACCGTTCCACGAGCCGGGCGGGAGCTCCCAAGCCGCCAAAAGCAAGCCTCTCAGGAACCACTCGAGCTTGAGAGCCATTGGCCACCGAGGGTCGAGATGGTGCCGCCACGGTGGGTGGCAAAACAGGGTTAGGAGACAGAAAACCATCTTGTTCCTTGGCCAACTCTTAAAAAAAGGGTTCAGTGGCAACGAGTGGTGCATATACTTCACCGAGATCCTGGCACGCCGGTTTTTGCTTGAGTCGATCAAGGCACGGGGATCGCTGCGAGCCCATTTTCGGCAAGGATCAGTGCCAAGACAAGACCAGGAGAAATGCTGGCAAGGAAGTCAAAGGAGAGTCTTGATACACCCCCCTCATGGCCAGCAGCGTGTCTTTTTCTCCCAAAACCCCGCTTACCGTTTTTCCGGGCTGCTCTTCGATCTCTTTGGGCATGGACGGGGACAGCTCTTTAAAGAACCTTTTGGCGACGGCACCTAAGCCGATAGAGCCTACACGGAACAATACGTAAAAACCAAAAAACTTAAAAAACGCTAGACACATCACGGAATGCCGAAATCCCTTGGTGGCTTTTCAAACCCACAGTCCCCGCCTCCGCCCCAACGATTTCTAAAAAAGCCCTTTTCCTTCGTCTCAACCGAGAGCTAGACTCTCTGAAAAGAAGATGATCGAAACTTCACATGACAGCACGCTAGCGCTTGGGCTCATTTTTTGTACACTCGCCTTCCCATAGCATGGATTTGATCCCTGCCACCTTTCAATTCTCTGTTGGCCTTAAAACCCCTCTTTTTCATTCCGTGCAGCTAGTGCTCTCGTGGGAGAGACCGCAAGACCTTCTTGCACTCCCTTTTATTCCCATGGAAATGGGTCTCGGGGAGGATGGTTGTCCTTATTTTGAAGCGACGGTACAGCTGGATGAGCAACGAGCTGGCCAAAAGCTTTACTGGAGCGTTTTGGGGTATGGACCAGCTGGGTCGCTGGGGCCTCTGGTAACCCTCGAAGCTGGTGAACCAAGTAGCTGGGACGATTGGAATCACCTTTATCGGTGTTTGGTTTTTGAAGGCAGGCCGACCCGCGAAGTTTACCGTTTTTGTCTGGCTCGATGGTTGGGAGCTAATGCAAGACGCCCCTCCTCTGAGTCCGACCAGCGAAAGATCGAGTTTTCCGTTTGGGCGCCCTTTGCCCAGCGAGTAGAGCTCGTACGAGCGAAGGTATGGGACTGGACGAACCCTGAAAAAAACCTTTTTGCTCATCCTTCGGTATGGGAACGAGTATGTGGGGGATATGTTGGAGATCAAGGGGAGGGAATGGAAGAAGAGGCAATCCCAATGACCCGAGATCCAAAAGGAGTATGGTCGTATCGAGATGATAGCTACGAAAGGTGGCGAGCCAGGGCGTATTTGTTCCGCATTCTTCGAGAAGATGGGAGCCTCGTTTATCGAACGGATCTTTATAGCAGAAGCCAAATAGGAGAAGGCTACCTCAACCCCAGAGGGCGCAAATACCAGGGGCCGGTGGAAGCGCTTGAGGGAAGTGTGAGCGCTTCGCTCGTGGTGGATCCCGAGTCAGTCATCGATCCTAGCCATCCCACTTGCCTCTGGCCGGAACCCCAAGAGACGTTTGTGCCCGAAGAAGCTTTTTGGATGGAGGAGTTTTCTACGGAATTCCCCCTTCCCTCAAGAATCGAAGACCTGATCATTTACGAAGTCCATCTAGGAGCTTTGGGGTTTGGCCGGGAGGGTGCAGGCACTTTTGAGGATGCGATTCAATTCTTAGATCATCTAAGCGAGCTTGGAGTCAACGCCGTAGAACTTCTTCCCTTGTGCGAGTTTGGTGACGGCCCAGAAAACTGGGGTTACTCGACCAGTCACTACTTTGCGCTCGAATACGGGAGCCAAGGGCGCGACCAGTTTAAGCAATTTGTTCGGGCCTGTCACCGACGCGGAATGGTTGTCCTTTTCGACGTCGTCTTTAACCACTATCTTCCTGATGCCGAGCGCGCAGAATGGAAGTACGATTCTGAACGAGACGAACATAATCTTTACTACTGGTACGAACCGGGGCTCGGCTATCTCGACAATGGCTCAAGTGGATATGCTCCGCGCTACTGCGAAGAGATGGTTCGGCACATGTTCCTCAGTAGCGCGCTAGTTTTGGTAGAAGAATTTCATGTGGATGGCTTTCGCGTCGACTTAACCAATGCAATCCATAGGGACAATGTAGCCCATAACACTCCGGTCCCCCGGGCTAATTTGTTCGGCTGTCGCTTTCTGCGGGAATTGACTCGGACCCTTCGGACGGTCCGGCCGAACCTTTTGTTGATTGCCGAAGATCATTCTGGCTGGGCGGCGGTGACGGATCGAGAGGGACCGGCCGGGTTGGGTTTCGACGCAGCGTGGTACGCGGAGTTTTACCACTCTTTGGTGGGTGACGCACCCCGCGGTCCTGAGGTAGCTCGCTTGCTTTGGGTTGCAGGTCAAGGGGGCGATGGACCCTTAAACCTTCAACAGTTTGGCTCGATCCTTTCCTCTACCTCATCTCGAACCGTGGTGTACCACAAAAACCATGACGAGGCTGGCAATGATCCCGGTACCGCTCGCACGTTAGTTACCGCAGCCGGCGGAGCCGAGTATCTCACCAACCCAACGGCACGGTGGTATGCTGAAGCAAGGGCTCGTTGGGTCGCAGGTATCTCCATTCTTTCGGCCGGAATCCCCCTTTTCCTCTTTGGGGAGGAAGTCGGCGCGAAAGAGCCTTTTCTTTATGGACAAGTATTGCCCCACCGGGAAGATCTGATTGGAAAAAGATCAGGTGAAGGCGCGGGTCTATTTACGTTTTACCGGGACTTAATCCATCTGCGACGCTCTCATGAAGTTGTACGCCGGGGACAAATTGAAGTTTTTTACACGCACAACGTGGATCGAGTGCTGGCATTCCGCAGATGGATCGAATCCACGGAACTTTTGGTGGTGGGATCCCTTGCCAACTCTCCCTACACGCACGGTTACCGGGTAAGTTCCCCTCGTCTCTCCTCGGGTTCGTGGCGGGAAATTTTTAATAGCGATGCCGCCGCCTACGGGGGCCACAACGTCGCCAATGGGAAGACCCTCCTGTCCTCCGCCGGGGGTGAAATGACCCTTCTTCTCCCTGCCTGCGGATTTGTTGTTCTTCAAAGGAGCGAGGGATAAATTCCGCGGTTGCCACAGCAAAGGAGAAAAACTTTTTTTCTTTTTTCGGCCCTACTGGCGAGTTTGGGCCCTACAACCCTACGCAGGATACTCCCGTCGTCCCCTTGGACCTTCGATCACGTTTGGGTCGCCTCGGCGACGGCCTTACCAGTGGTTGAAGAAAGGTGGGATCGTATGCAAAGGCTCGACAGTTCTCGCAAGGGGGGACTTTCGTTACATGTGCCGGGGGGCCCAACCGCGCTTCAAGAACCGCGCCATCTCATGGCCGAAAACCTCAGGATTGGCGCGTACCAGCACATGGACATGGCCGGGATATCACTCCAACGGGCTTGACCGTCCAACTGTGCTCACCAGCTATGCACTGGAACCGTTTCCGGGAGCCGTTGCGTCATGGATTCCTTCACCCCTGGGTTGCAGCGCTTCGGGCAATACCCTAGGCAGTGCCGTACCAGGTCGGCACGGTGCGCATCGTCCTGCTACTCACGCTTCATTGTCTTCATAGGATCCCAAAGAGCGATAAGCACGGCGACAATCCAACGAAAGGAGGGAGGTTCGCCGCTCGACGAAGGTGCAGCGCATTTTTCTTCCACGAGCTTCAAACCATAGCTTTCCATACCCAATGTTCTGTGATCAAACCCGACCAAGCCAATTGCTTTCCGGTCCTCTCTTGCCCGTTCCTCCCAGGCTTCGGAGAAGCGGACCCGAGGCTATTCCAAACACGCCAATCTAAGCGAAAGGTAGCCCCTTACAACTCAGTCACCCCTGACGCGCTTTTCAAATGAAAAATGCAAAATCGACAAGCTGGAACAGCGAGCTTTTTAAAGATCCCAGGGGCGGGGAGGTCGGCAAGCGACTCTTTCCTGATTTACGGGGTTTGCTCCTTTTTGGGAGCGGTTCGAGTGCTCCCTCCTTTCACCTGCTGCTCTCTCAACGCAGCGACTCCCTCTAGAAACTGGATATACTCTTGTGGCAGTTGGTGTTGCCTTGCACCTCGAAGCAGCTCGCTCAGGTATGTCTGCTTGGGCCAAACATTTTCGAGGTTCTCTTTCCCGATATACACGTAGGCGCGCACTCTCTCCCCATTTTCGGTGGTTACCCAAACCTTCTGCCTCCCATAGCATTCGGGTACTCCTTCATATTGATCGAGCCTCGAAAGCTCGGTTTCTGTGAGCCGGTAAAGCACCCCCCATACTTTATCGCTGGGATGAGGAACAACACTTGCATATCCTCCCCGCTGATTGAAAACGAGTCGATATCCCTCCAAACAGGCTCGCTTCCCCTCGAGCACGTTGCAGCCGACCCTCCGGGCTAACCCCTGGGCGTCCATGTTGGCGCCGTAAGCAAAGTACCAGTAGCACAGTTGGATGCTCATCCCACCAACGATTCCTACCCGTTTACCAAGAACTCTTGGTTAGGGACCTTTGTTACACTTTTAGAAAAAAAGGCCCTCAAGCTTGCGAGAAAACTCTCTTCTTTTAAAAAAAATAACTTTTCCTACAATCTCCAAGAATCATCACCATGCAACAAGCTAATCTGGCTTTCTTATCACCGGCGTCCAAGAGGAAGGCCGTTTTTTTCTGCCATAAATGGGTCATGAACCGGTATCTGAAAGCCGCAAGCTTGTCCCCCCTCTACTGGCGGTTGCCGGGTCCCGAGACTTCGGGGCTAAGGGACAAACAAGTCGCTGAAGCAGTCCGATTCCCCACCAAAAGAAGGAAAGCGGTGTCGACATCCGAGCGTTTACGATGGCCACAAAACACGCAAAAGAATTTGTACGGGTTTCGATTAGCTTTCTCGATGCATCTCTGCGCCGTGAACATGTGGGATTGGTAGTGCCTGGACCCAAGTTGACGACGGCGATCAGTCCCCCTCTTCTAGCTATAGAAACGGAAGAACTTCGCCGACCGCCCTTAGAAAGCCACACAATCCAACGGGCGGCAGCAGACGGTTTGCCGCAGATCGACACATGCACCCCGTCAGGCATCTCTGCCCGAGGCTCAACTGTCCTATTGCGCACATGGCCGATGGATTGGACCATTTCGACGAGCCACTGGCCAACAAGCGCGGTCAGCCCTGCTTCGCTGCACTTTGGACACGACATCAGGGATACTGTACCGGTTGCCCACAGGACGCTATCGTGCCGTTTTTTCACGATTCATCATTTCGATAACGCACGATGAAGTTTTCCGCTTTTCCGGATCCCGCTCCGTAGCTTCGGCAATCAGCCGGGGCTGCCGTTCGCCCATCGAAGCGATCTTTCCTTCGAGCACGGCCCGGAGGGCATGGAACTTTCGGGCGGTCAAGCCAAACCGCGGCAGGAAGGATCTAGTGCCCTCGTTGAGCGAAACACCGGCCCACATCGGGCAGAAAAAACTCCGCTCCCCCGTCCATAGAGCACCGCATAGGCATCGAGATAGCAAACCTGTTCCGGTGTCAGCCTCAAACGCGCCTCGTATGCCAAAATGGGGCCTTGCTCATGCGATCGCTTCGCGCCCCTTCTTAGTAGCGCGGTTCTGCGCGGATCTCTTTCCGGTAAAGCCTGCCACACAGGCAAACCGTGACCTCATAGAGATCGCCCACGATACGGTCGGTCCTCTCAATTCGATCCACCAACAGGCTAGATCGACTCTGCCCGGCCCATACATACCGCTTCCAGACACTCGAAACCGAAACGCATCAGCTGGTCGCACTACTCGAGGGGGATGACGCCAACCTTCGGATCACAGAGCTGCCCAATGAGCCCTTTACGGCGGCCGTTCCTCCCGGAGCTGACCCCTTGACGGCCTTGACGATCCGCAACGGTTTACTTTGAGAGCGAGGTCGGAGAAGCCAAGCTAACTGCCTGTCTCAATCCGCTTTTTGATCGGCGCTTGCACACCCGCGCGTAGAGAGCTGCCTCATCGGGCTTCTGCCCTCCCCGCGTGCACGATCACCGTACCCGTCAACGACTACTCTGCGGGAACAGCCAAACGCCCCTCCTTCCACATTCACCAAGCCGCCTCGTAGCAAACACCTTGGCGGTTGGGCCGATGCACTCAAGTTCACTCTGACAGGCTGCCATGAAGAGCCGTCCGTCTCTCCATGTGGTTTAGCTTTTGGGAGCCCCAGATGGGACATAAGGGCAGCTCCCCGCCTGTTAGTGAAAACTCACAACCGGTTCCCTAGCTTCGCCTCACAATCGATTCTTCCCCTCTTCCAGTACCCCCTTTAAAGCCAGGACAATGATACATCTCGCTCGCTTCTCCCTTTTCAACCCAAGTTCCGTTTGGAAGCCGCTCGTAAACGATCGGGAAGTGACCCGATGAGCAACATCTCCCGTCCCAAAGTTCACCCTTGCTCGAAACGGGGACTACTGCCTTCTCGAAGGTTTTCCCTCTTTTTCTACGGACTCTCCATAAAAAGTCGCCATTTTTTAGCCTAAAATAAGACCCTCTATCATCGCTTCCCTTTCTTTTGGTCGTAAAGATCCCAAAGGGTTTTCACCATCCAGCGGACGGCTTGACATCGTTGGCTCATTTCCCACCCATCCGGATGCGCCTGCGCCTCGCGATCCAACTGGGCCTTTTGCAGGAGAGCACCGTTCAACAGAGCCTCTAGCACCTCTAGTTCGGTGCTGGATCTGGAGTTTTCAACCTCAATCCAGAGAGCCCTCCTGCCGGCGTAGGCGTAGAGTCGCCTCCAAGAGGGAGCAAGCATTCCTTGTGCCTCAACCCGGTAGGTACCCTTTGGAGTCTGAAAAGTCACGCCGGTGGGACTTGCAGTCAAAGGAATCCAAATACGCTTTAGGTTGCCCCCTCTACGTTGCGTTTCTGGGAGAAGATAGCGTCTTTCACCCGGTAGAACCGATTCAGAGGATAATCCTCCCTCCCCAATGCCTGAGGCATGCACGGGAGCAAGAGGCTTCCCCTTAAAGTCCTTGGTAGCTGCAGGTAAGAAATTCCCCTGGGTTCCTATCCAGATTGTAGCTCCAGCAAGGACAAACCAGTGCCTAAGAGAACCCATTTGAGCCCCTCCGGTTACATGATCGTTTCCAACCTAACTCGAGCCCATTTTTGGGCCGTCAATCTCAGTCCCCTTCAATACCCCAAAACGCTAGAAGATCCTCAAGCCGAGTCAAAGCTTCTCCCCGCCCCGCATGCGAACAAGACGTTTGCTAGCTGGAAATTCACGTTCGCTTTCGGTCTCTCTAAGTTCCAACAGTCATCCAGCAACCCTCTTGCACGGATCTGGCAGAACTCCGCTCTGGCTTTTGTCCGAACAAAGGGGCGCGTATCTTTTGCATCCTACTATTGATCTTAGAACTTCAGGAAAAATCATTGAGTTTTTCCTTCACACGCGGAACGGTTCCTTCAGTTTTTGCTCCATTCTTCCTACGGGTTTGACAGCCCCAACCCGGAAAAAGCGCATAGCTCTCCAGCCACACTTGGTCCTTGACGGCCTACTTCCATAAAAAATCCGCCACAAACCAATCCGCCTTAGCCTTTGGTTCTCCCTCGTGGCGAGACAATTCAGCCACCTCAACCTGGTGACGAAAAGGCCCCATGCTTAGCCTATTTTCCGAAGCCAGACTTGGGAGAATTCTGCATTGAGATAGGCGCGGCATTTGAGAAAACCCCACTGGTGGCTCATCTGGCAGCCAGAACTTGTCAACTTCGCCAATGGGCTTTCGATCACCCCGGAAGTCACCTTCCGGACACCGTCAGTTCCGCCTTTGGACTTGTGCTGATGTCCCCAAGATCGCGTGGGCATTCCCCCCTAGCACACAGAGTACAATGGCGCAAGCGACCCACGTCGGGTTCGTTTTCATGTCGGTCTCTTCATTCCGGTTCTCGCGACAATCCATACATCGCTAGAAACATTCTTGTCGTCTACCTTCTCCCGCATTACTCTCTACTCTCCTTCGTCATCCAAAGCGTCGAACGCATTCTCCTCGCAATCGGAGTAAGGGAGCGGTAAAACCGGTCCTTGGTTTCCATATCTCTCGCCCCAACTTGGTATTCGCTCAACATCAACCCATTGATCCCCTACAGATCCTGAAATACTCCCATCTTCCCATCGGAAGAGCATCACGGCATCGCCATTGGAGTCCCCAAGGATCATGTCCCCGAAATCGAAAAGCATCGTATCGGCGGATAGCTTACCTGTAATGATTCCCAGGGCCAAAGCAACCATAGGCGCAAGGACTCTTGCTTTTTCCATGCCAATCTCCTTTTTGCCCCTGGCGTAATACTCAATCCTTCTGGCAAAGGCAAGATTTTTACTTGCAGCCCGTCCTCTCCACGCAAAAGAGGACATAAACGGAGCTTATTCCCCATCTAATCCCTCGATTCTCTTTGCCCATTGTCGCCACGATCCAGGCGTCCTTAGCCGCTTGTTTACACATTGACCGTAATTTATTGGACGTCGTTAGGGGGGAGAGTGAACTCTTTGTGCTCTAGGAATTTAGGTCTTTTTTCTCTAGTGGTCCCGGGGAGATTCGAACTCCCGACCCGCGCTTTAGGAAAGCGCTGCTCTATCCATCTGAGCTACGGGACCGCCTAAGACCGCACAAGAAAACTGTACGGGTAGACTCAATCGATGAAAAGCCAGAAGCAGAATCTAAGACTGATAGCTACGGCGACGCCTCTGCCTGGGGCCGGACTGGATCGCCTACCGAGGAGACACCCTGACAAAGAAAGACTCAAAGTGTTCCCACAAGTAAGTCTTTCAAGAAAACGCTAGCCGACCATCCCACGGATCTCCCACGGGACAAGAAACCTTACGTGGCCTTCTTTTTCGACTGGCCAGGACGATAATCCTCTTCGAGCCGACTAAAGGCTTCCTCCATCGAGGTTAACTCTTCCCCCGATCGAACTAGCTCCACCCTTTCTTTTTCCAGCTGTTCGGGAGAGTAATCAAGCGCTTTAATCGAAAGTCCAATTCTACGCTCCTCCTTGTCAATCTTAATGATCCTAGCCTTTACTTCCTGTCCGACTTTGAGCACGTCTTTTACCTTCGTGACCTTCTCGTTACTGATCTGCGAGATGTGGACCAACCCGTCAATCCCATCGTCCAGCTGCACGAATGCCCCAAAGCTAGCCACCTTGGTCACCTTTCCCGTAACAACATCCCCGACCTGGTAGCGCGATTCGATCGTCTTCCAGGGATCTTCAGAAAGCTGTTTAATGCCGAGAAGGATTCGTTGATTCGCCTTGTCGATGTCGAGAACCTTGGCCTGGACTTCCTCACCCTTTTTAAGAACTTCGGAAGGATGATTGATCTTTCGTGTCCAATCGAGGTCGTTCACATGGATAAAACCTTCAATCTCCTCCGCAAGGTCCACATAGGCTCCATAGGCGGTAAAACTTCGCACCTTTGCGTTAACCACACTGCCAATGGGAAACCGCTCCGCGATCCTTTCCCATGGATTTGGCTCTAACGCACGAAGACTCAAAGAGATCTTTTGTTCCTCCTTGTTTGCATCAAGAACCTTTGCTTCTACCTCTTGGCCGACGGAAAGAACTTCTGAGGGCTTACTGATTCGTTTGGTCCACGATAGCTCCGAAACATGGAGTAGCCCTTCTACTCCCGGCTCCAGCTCTACGAAAGCGCCATATGGCAGTAGCGTGGTCACTTTGCCTTTCACCACGGTCCCGGGGGGATACTTCTCGGTAATCCGTTCCCAGGGATTTTCAGCTTTTTGCTTAAGCCCCAGGGAAACCCGCTCCTTTTCCCGATCAATCTCGAGAACGACGACCTCAACTTCCTGGCCAATTTTGAGAAGCTCGGAGGGGTGACTAATCCTTCCCCAGCTCATGTCGGTGATATGGAGAAGCCCGTCAATTCCATCCAGTTCAATAAACGCTCCGAAATCGGTAATATTTTTGACGACCCCTCGAACCAGGTCTCCTTTCTGGACGCTGGCAAGGAAGCGGGCGCGCTTCTCCGCTCGTTCGGCTTCCACGATCTCGCGCCGAGACAGAACGACATTTTTTCTTTCTTCGTTTAGTTTAACAATTTTACAAGTAATCACCGTGCCTTCCAGATCCTTCAAATTTCTCGGTGCCACAACATCGACCTGCGACGCCGGGAGAAATGCGTCCACGCCGATATCCACCATGAGCCCCCCCTTAACGAGCTGCCTCACTCTTCCCGTAACCGGAAGACCCTCGCGGTAGGCCTGGACAACTTTCTCCCAATTTTGTTTTTGAGCCGCCTTCTGGCGAGAGAGCACAACCATGCCGTGCTCGTCCTCCAACTGCTCAAGGAGAACCTCAACCTCGTCCCCCACCTGAATTGCCTCCGGATCCTCAAATTCTGTTATGGGCACGCTTCCCTCCGACTTGTAGCCAATGTCGATGACCACCTCGTGGGGACGCTTCTCAATGACACGACCTTTCACGATCGTGCCCTCCTTAAAGTTCGGTAGGTCCCTTAAAAACCACTCAGCCATACGTCTCGTTTAAACCTCCTTAACCAAAGTTGGGTCTTTACCCGCCGGACCCCTACAACACTACCCCCTTGCTGGCGGAATGCCAAGACAAGCAAGTCGCCGGGCCCAGGCACTGTTCCGGTCCCGTTTTCTCGTATGCGGTAGCTACTTTAAGCCCACCCTGCCTGTCCGACAAGCGGCTTTTGTTGCAGACGACTACCCCCCCAACTGAAGAACCCTATTCCTATGACATCCTTGCACAACGGATTAGTCCTTGTCATCCTACCGATACCTCGGCTAAAAAAGGACTTTGCCCAGCATCTTGGCCAAAGCGCTGGCTCGCTTGTGCGATAACCGACGGTGGGGCGCCAGCGTGGATGCGTAAGACTTGTTAGCCATGGAACCTCTCCAAAAGAAGTCTTTTCGGGTGAGGGGAAGCCCTTGGCACGGTAGAGACCTCACCCCGGAGCTTCCCTTGGATCTAGCATGCCCATCCTCGGTCGGTATCTCTTCCGTTTCCTGTTAGCAAGTAGCGCGGTTTGCGTCGCCGCTTTTGTCCTAGTAGTGGTGATTGCAGACCTTTTCAGCTCATTGGACGATTTCCTAGACCACAAGGCAAGCCCAGGAGTCATCGCGATGTACTACCTGGCCTATCTCCCGCCCACCCTGGTCACCACGGCGCCTGTGGCCCTGTTCTTTGCGGCTCTCTACGTAGTACTCCAGCTGCATAGAAGAAATGAGCTTCTTGTTCTCCAGGCCTGTGGGGTTTCGCCCCTTTTTGTTTATCTCCCTTTTTTCACCCTGGGATTTTTGAGCGTGGTCGCACTCCTCGGGATTGAGCTGACCATGATGAGCCGAGCGCAATCCAAGCGCGAACGCATTGTTGCAGAACTCCGTGGTACAAGCAGTCGTACCCGTGTCCTGCGGGGTTTTGTCTACCCCGAACCTGACGGTGGGCGACTGTGGTACTTTCAAGAACTTGATGTGCGGCATGGGAAAGCTCAAGGAGTCGAGGTGCTGGAGCGCGATGCGGAGGCCAGGGAAAAGCGAAAGCTCATTGCCCAGGAAGCATTGTGGCAAGATCGCCATTGGACCTTTTATGGGGTCCAGGTTCTCGAGTTCGGAAACGATGGCGAATTTGTCCGAGGCTACTTTCTGCCAACGATCCTCCTTGATTCCTGGACTACTTCCCCAGCCCAAATGATCCTTTTTGAGAAAAAACCGAAGGAAATGGGGATCGGTGAGCTTTCTCGCCTCCTTGACAAGGAGAGGAAAGCGGGTCAGAGCCATTCAGACATCCTAGCGCCCTATTGGGTTCAATGGTACTCCTACTGGCTGGGGCCTCTCTCGGTCTTGGTTCTTCTAAGCTTTGTGCTTGCTGACTGTGACGCCACAAAGAAAGAGGGAACGCTGTCTGGAGTAGGTCTTTCCCTGACTCTTTTTGCCGCCTTTGAACTCTTTTCCTCTCTGTGTGCTCTTCTAGGCAAGGCAGGTCGGATTTCCCCCGGACTTTCGGTAACCGTTCCGCTCCTTTTGTTTGGACTGATCGGCGGATATCTTTGTTGCCGTCCGTTGTGGCCGAGACTTCCCCAAGACATGGAGACTAGTGTCGCTCGAGTTCGCAGTATTCTGCTCGCCCGCTGGGCTCATTTTTTGCTCTTCCTGCGCACGCTCTTCCCATACGGGGAACGCAAAGATTCTTCGTTGGAATAGATGCCTGCGGTCTGATTCTTTGAGCGAGGCAAGCCAATCGGATGTTGGTTCCTTCTGCCTCCAACCTCACCAGTAGTTCGAACGCTGGCGTTACGCTCAGACAGGACACACTAACCGCTTGACGCTTGGACTCTACTTGATTACAAGCGGTACTAGGGCTCAAGGGGTGGCGGCTAGCCGTTTTTTTCGTACGGCAGCTTGTTTGAGGGAGCACCCCCGATCAGGAAGAGATCAAAAACAAAAAATCAAGCTAACCAACCTAGAAAGCGAGTAGAGAACCATGAGCGAGAAGATTGGATTTGTCGGTGTTGGACGGATGGGAGCCAACATGGCCCGCCGTCTCCATGATAAACAATTTACCATCTCCGCTGTTTACGATGTTCGCCGAGAAGCCGCGGAGGAGCTTGCCAAAGAGCTCGGATGCGTCGCAGCTCCGACACTAGCCGAGGTGAGCCGGCTTTCGGATGTCGTCATCACAGTAGTCACCGATGACAAGGCGCAGAAAAGCATCTATGAAAATCCCAGCGACAATCTGCTTATGGCAGCCGAAGGGAAACTTTTTATTAACTGCGCTACCGTTAGCCCCCATATCCACGTTGAAATCGAGCAACTCTGCGAAAAGGCCAAAGCCCAAAGTATAGAGGCTTGTATGGCCGCTAGTGTCACTCAAGCTCGTCAAGGGACCCTTTACCTCATGGTCGGTGGCAAACCCGAGGCCTTTGAACGTGCCAAACCCATCTTAGAGGCCTTAGGACGAAAAGTCCGCTATATCGGACCAGCTGGCCAGGCCGCAAAACTTAAAGCACTGGTCAATATGGTAATGAATATCAACACGGCTGGCTTAGCTGAGGGTTTAGGACTTGCTGAGGCCCTCGGACTGGATCTCACCCTTGTTCGCGAGGTCTTCTCTGAAACAGGAGCTGAGTCCCGCGTGCTGTACACCGATGGCGAAGACATGCAGAACCGCGATCATGCCTGCTTTTTCTCTGCGGAACACGCGGCTAAGGACTCAGGAATCGCGCTGGAACTTGCGCGGCAGGTGGGATTGCGGCTGCCACTGGCCGAAGCCACCAAGCAACAGTACGATCGAATGGTCCGTATGGGCTTGGGCCATCTGGATAAGTCGGGTATTTCAGAGCTAACCTTTAAGAGCCGAAGGGCCCTGGAGGTTGCCTAGGTAATCGCGGGTTGCTTCTGTTTCGTTACTCATTGGTACGACCAAGAAAAGGCCGTGCTGCTTGGCCAGCTTGGTTCTGGAGTGGCACCGGGTGCTTGGCGCTCCCGGTGCTCGCCCCCGAAGGAATCCTGCAGAGACCGCGCCAGCCTTTCTGACGTAAATTCGGCTCCCTCGGAGAAACGGCTGGCCCTCGCAGAGCGCGTTTTTTTAGGCTTTGGCAAATGTCTTTGCAAGCGTGGGCGTGCGGTCGTGATCCGCTCAAGGAAAAGAATCTAGCAATCGTTTCCAAAGCCCAGGAGAATAGAGAAAAGCTTACGCATATACGGAGTCGCACTGGGATTGAAAGCCCCAGTCGACCCAAAGCTCTACGGCTTTGGCAACCTTCGACAACCCGGTGTTTTGGAGCCTCCGTAGCCGGTTGGGCCGGTTAACACTTGGCTTGGGCATCGGCATTTTGGGCGCCGCTGCACAAGGGACTGGGTAAACTGGTAGGACTGTGCAGGAAAAAGTTCCATTCGTCGCGGCAAAGGGTAAAGGAAACTATGGAAGCGGCCCATCAAGTGCCTCATGGAACACCGAGCGCAAAACGTCGCAGCCCGTGTCTCAACTGTGGTCATCGCCACAAATCTAAGGAGGCGGAATGGGACGTGTCCGAAATATGGCGCCAGGACTACCGGGAGCCCGTCGGCCAAGTCAATCTGCACCAGTCGCTAGCCAATCCTGAGGCGGCCTTTCCTCAAATGCATCTCGTAATCCACACCCAAGGCTTTCGCCGCGAAGGAAAAGAGAAAACCGAGGCGCCCGGTTTTCTCCACTAGCGCTAGATGCTAAAACTCGTCTGGCCAAATCGCGGGATCTCTCCCACATCGAACCTGTTGATCGCACGTTTTTTTCTTGCGAAGAGCTTCAAATCACAGCTCGTGCAGAAAAGCACCGTTTGGTCTAAGGGGATGGGAAATGTCACTTTCAAACAAAAACGCCTTGGATGGCGAGGATGCCGGGGGGAACGCCTGCCGGGTTAGAGGTCCAAAGCTGGTTGCGCTTGTGCCCCAGAGGAAAAGAAAGCTTGCTCCATCCCTTTCAACCTTCCTTTTACCCCCGAGCTTTTCCTCAGAAGAGCCGGTTTTCCACCACGCTGGTCCTCACTGCTCTTCCGTGTCTCCGCTTGGGCCCCGATCCATGGGTCCTGATTCGCTATTGTTGGAGCCTAAACCGCGTTTTCTTTACGCGTTTGACGCTCCGTTCGGTCGGAGTCGATCCGGCCAGAAAAGCACAAGGTCAACGCTTTTTCTTTCTGTCTGGCCCAGCTTTCTAGCATTGGCGAAAGGCTTCCCCGCAAAGTTGGGTTGGGCTTTGTTTCCTTCCTAACTTTCGAGGATAGAGCCAAGGCCATAAAAAGTAGCCCGAAGCCGCAACCCGCCTTTTTGAAAGAGATCCTTCGCAAAGAAAGCCCAAGAGATTTGCTCAAGAGCCTGCTTTTTTCTTGGGGTTAGTTAACCCCTACCCGCAAACGAGCTTCCAACCGGTGCGATCCCCCAGAAAGAGTCGTTTGCGGAAACCCTGGCGATCCCCCTGCGCCTGCGCTTTTCGAACAGTCTTCTAGGCAAGTGCAAAACATCCACAGAAAAAGATCCTCCGTACCCAAAAAGCGCTGGCTCTCCTGGCCGTTTGGCCGGAGAGACCAGCGCCACAAACGGAAAGCTAGACAAACTCTACTGGCTCTTCAGCCACTTATGGAACTCGGTCCAGTCATCTAGGTTATTGAGATTAACCGCGTCCAGGATCGTTCCATCATCGGCGAGCCCAGCCGCACCAAGGATCGACTTTCGCGTCCCTTCGTCGTGCAGGTAATAGGTCACCGCTCGGTTATGCCTGGCGACCGCAGCTGCGTCCAGCTTGCCTCCGTTTTTTGCAAGCACCCATTTTTCGAATTCGGTGTAGCTCGGCAAGTGAGTGCGGATGTAGTTGCGCGTTTCTTCTTCGCCCAGATTAAGCGCGTTTAAGGTCATGGCATCAAATCCCTTACCCAGGTCGGGATAGCCATCAGCAAGAAGACCTTTAGCCGCCAAGATACATTTCAGCCACATTCTCGGGAGATGCAGAACCCCAAGTGGGCCAGCGACACCCGAACTGATCAATGGAACACACTTCATACGATCACCTCCGCGTTTTCCGATTTTCGTTTCACCACCCCAAAAGGAGTATACGCCTGAGGCCGGTCTCCTCAGCCGTTACCCCTCTTAGAACCTAGGCGCATTATACCGGCTAGTGCGCGCGTGACAACGAAAAAAGGAGCTTTTGGCTGACCGCATCCTGGCTCCTTTCCCGGGTTCCCGCACACGCAGCTGTAAAGCCCTCTCTCCTAGGCAAAGAATGGATTATGCCGCTTTTCCTCTCCTACCGTCGTCAAAGGCCCATGCCCAGGACAAAGGATCGTATCCTCCGGAAGCGTCAGAATCTTGGTCCGATTATTTTCCAGTGCCTGCGCGTAGGAGATGTTCCCCCCGCCCATGGATCCCGCAAAAATCGAATCACCCACGATCGCAATTCTCCGAGGACCTCCAGTAATGTAATAGGTTACCCCTCCTGGAGAGTGCCCGTTGGTCAAAAAGGTTCGCACGTGCAATCGCCCGATGGTCGTTTCAAAACCCTCTTCGACCGGGATCGCTCCAGCTACCGGTTCCAGTGCAGGGCAATAAACGGAAGCCCCGGTTTCTGCCTTTAAGCGATCAAGCGCCGCAATGTGATCGGGGTGCGTATGGGTCAAAAAAATCTTCTGCACCACAAGATCGTTCGCGCGCACTGCTTCGAGCATTTCCGTACAGTCGGCTCCGGTGTCAAAGGCCGCCGCCTCCTTGGTGGTGGTGTCCCAAACCAGATACGAGTTAACCGTCATATCCTCGAACCGCGTGTTAAGGCAGGCTAGCCCGGGCACAGGACCGACCTCGGCTGGCCTCCATTCTCCGCGGGCCAAAGCAATCAGTGCTGTTGCGTTGAGACCTAAAGTTGGGGCGACTCTGCGGAGAAGATCTTCGTCCAGGGTACCTGAAAGCAGACGCTCTACGGATTCGACGGGAACCCCGGTCTTTTGGGCGAGAGCCTGCGGTGAAAGCCCCAAGCCCCGCAAGGCCTTTCCAATGATATCGGTAAAGCTATCTTCCAAGGGTATCATGTCCTTTTTATTAGCGAAACCCTGTCGGAAAAGCAATCGCAACGATACGGGAACGTTAAGTTCTTCCAGCTTGGGTAAGCGACCAAAATCGTCGCAAATAGTTGCGGCAACGGGTTGACTCCCTTTTCAGTTACCGGTAACATTGATGGCATTGCCCTTTTGGGGGTTACCGGAGATTAGCCTGCCGATAAGAACCTTTGCATGAGGAGGTTGGGTAATGGTTCGTGTGGCAATTAATGGTTTTGGACGGATTGGGCGGCTCGTCCTTCGAGCGATCGTCGACCGAAAGCTTCTAGGTGCGAAGCTAGACGTGGTCGCGGTAAACGATGTAGTCCCGGCTGACAACCTAGCTTATCTACTAAAATACGATTCCAATTATGGACGCTTTCCCTGGCCGGTCTCCAGTGCTCGATCTCGTCCAGATCTTCCAGAGCCGGATATGCTGATCATCGGAGATCACCGGATCCGGTGCTTGACGGTGCCCGAGGGACCGATCGCCATGCCTTGGAAAGAGCTCGAGGTGGACCTAGTAATCGAATCGACAGGTCTTTTTACCACAGCCGACAAGGCCAGAGGTCACCTCAAGGCTGGAGCCAAAAAGGTTCTGATTACAGCCCCCGCAAAAGGCGAAGATCTTACCGTGGTGATGGGTGTTAACGACGACCGGCTGGATCCTGAACGCCACGTCATTGTGTCTAACGCCAGTTGCACAACCAACGCGCTAGCGCCTTTGGTACACGTGCTTCTTAAGGAGGGATTTGGAATCGAGGAAGGTCTTATGACCACCGTCCATAGCTATACGGCAAGCCAAAAGGTTGTGGACGGGCCTTCTCGTAAGGACTGGAAGGGAGGGCGAGCCGCGGCGATCAACATCATCCCCTCGACCACCGGAGCCGCAAAGGCCGTTGGACTTGTGTGCCCGCAGGTAGCGGGGAAGCTCACCGGGATGGCCTTTCGCGTGCCAAGCCCCACGGTTTCTGTGGTGGACTTGACGGTCCGGACCTCCCGGGAAACCTCGTATCGAGAAATCTGCCAGGCAATGCAGAACGCCAGCCAAACCTACCTCCAAGGAATTCTCGGGTATACGAACGAGGAAGTAGTTTCCACGGATTTTGTTGGAGATACGCGTTCCAGCATCTTTGATGCCGGCTCAGGGATTGAGCTTAATTCCCGATTTTTTAAGCTAGTCGCCTGGTATGATAACGAATGGGGATATGCACACCGGTGCGTGGACTTAGCTCTTCGGATGGCCGAGGGAATGTAGCGTTCCGTCCTTGTTCCAACTATGAGCAAAGTTTCCGTGCGGGATCTTCCCGTGGAAGGTCGGCGTGTTTTGGTGCGGGTGGATTATAATGTCCCGCTTCTGGAAAGGGATGGAGAGATTCTGGTAGCGGATGACACGCGAATTCGTCAAACGATACCGACTTTAGAATACCTGATCTCCCGCGGGGCAAAGATCATTCTTGCCAGTCACCTTGGCCGTCCGAAAGGAAAACGGAAGCCTTCAGAGAGTTTGCGACCAATTGCCGCGCGGCTGGCACAACTTCTCGGCAAAGAGATCCAGTTTGTGGAGGACTGTGTTGGTCCTCAGGCAGAACGTGCCGCCCATTCACTAGCACCAGGCCAGATTTTATTACTCGAAAATACCCGCTTTCACCCAGGGGAAGAGGCCAATGATCCCGAGTTTTCCCGAGCACTAGCGCGGCTTGCGGATGTTTACGTCAATGATGCCTTTGCGGCCGCTCACCGTGCACACGCCTCGACGGAGGGTGTGGCTCACTGGATTGCGGAGCGCGGGATCGGGTTACTTATGGAAAAAGAGCTTCGGTTTTTGGGCGAGGAATTATCCAACCCGGCGAGGCCGTTTCTCGTTCTTCTAGGAGGAGCTAAGGTATCGGATAAGATTGGAGTCGTAAAACGGTTGCTAGAAAAAGCGGACGTCCTGGCTGTGGGTGGGGCTATGGCCTACACGTTTCTTGTGGCTCAGGGGCAAGAAGTGGGCTCCTCGCGGGTGGAGCTCGATCAGGTAGAGATTGCGAGCGACTGTTTACGAAAAGCCCGCGAACGATCCGTGGAATTTCTACTTCCCCAGGATCATTACATTGTAGAAACGGTTGACTTTTCCAAAAGAGAGACCTCACCCGGAAGATACACCCTTCCCGGGGAGCCTATTCCTCAAGGGTGGAAAGGCGTGGATATCGGGCCTGCCACAGTGGAGGCCTTTCGAAAAGTCATCGGAGTTGCGCGCACGGTCTTTTGGAACGGTCCAATGGGAATTTTTGAGATTTCCAGCTGCGCAAAAGGGACTCTGGCAATCGCACAGGCCCTGGCTCAAGCCAACCACGCTGTCACCATTGTAGGAGGGGGAGATTCGGTGGCTGCTCTTCAGGAAGCGGGGGTGGCCGACCGCATCACGTTCGTATCAACTGGGGGAGGAGCTTCCTTGGAATTTCTCGAAGGAAAGCAACTTCCAGGCCTTGTATGCATTCCCGATCGGCCGTCCTAGAATAGGACCCCCAGTAAGCTTCTCTCAATAGCAAGAATTTCCTTGTGGAAAGACGAATGGGAGACCATCCATGTATCGCAAAAAAATCATTGCAGGCAATTGGAAGATGAATAAGACCGTCGCCGAGGCTCGGGTGCTGGCTCAAAGCATCCTGGCAGAGCTTCGGGATTTTAATGGTGCGGAAGTTGTGCTCTGTCCTCCCTTCACGGCTCTTTCGGAAGTCAGTCGCATCCTCAGTGAAGCCTCCAACGTGTATTTGGGTGCCCAAAACTTGCATCCGGCTCCCTACGGGGCTTTTACGGGGGAAATTAGCGCCCCCATGTTACGAGAGCTTTTTTGCCACTACGTGATCGTCGGTCATTCCGAAAGGAGACGTTATTTTTGCGAAACGGACGCCTTTATCCGTGAGAAGATCCGGGCGGCCCTAGCGTCGGGCCTTCGGCCCATTCTCTGTATTGGCGAAAGCTGGGAAGAACGGAAAGCTGGGCGCTGGAAAGAGGTGCTCGCGCACCAGTTACAGGAAGATCTCGCTGGGGTTTCAGACGAGGAATTACCCGACATCGTGATCGCCTACGAACCGGTGTGGGCTATCGGCACTGGGGAAAACGCCTCACCTACCGAGATTGAGGAAGCTCATCGTTTCATTCGAAGTTTTCTTTCCGAGCTGGTCTCCCCGGAGGCAAGCCAAAAGACCCGAATCCAGTACGGAGGAAGTGTGCGCCCGGAGATCGCGCGGGACATTTTTCTGCAGCCTAATGTAGATGGTGCTCTGGTGGGAGGAGCTAGCCTGGAAGCACGCTCCTTTACGACCATTGTTTTTGAAAGTTGCGCGAGAGAAAAAGCGTCTTAGGATGGACTCATGCTTAACCTTCTGATCGGCTTCTTTTGGATCCTCTACCTTTTCATCTGCCTGCTCCTTGTGTTCATCATCCTCATGCAACGAAGCCGCCAGGAGGGTTTGGGGGCCGCCTTTGGCAGTTCGGTGACGGAAGCCATTTTCGGGGCCCAAACTTCGAGTGTGTTGATTAAGGCTACGGCATGGCTTGCCGGGATGTTTTTTACGTTGGCGATTATACTTGCTTTTCTCTTGGGACAACGAGAGCTAGCCCGCAGCTCGGTCCAGAAACGCCTCCGCGCTATCCCTCCCCCTGTGGCAGGCGAGACTCAAGGCCAGAAAAGCCTACCCTCCCCGCAGCCCGCAGACAAGAAGCGATAAGGGAGAGAGAAAAAAACGTGTCCCTGAGTCAAGGAGTGCCGCAAGCTTTTGGAATCTTTGGGGAACCGCAACGGGTTGCC
Organism: Candidatus Methylacidithermus pantelleriae; assembly: GCF_905250085.1. Lineage (GTDB taxonomy): Bacteria > Verrucomicrobiota > Verrucomicrobiia > Methylacidiphilales > Methylacidiphilaceae > Methylacidithermus > Methylacidithermus pantelleriae. The sequence continues at coordinate 39,199 of NZ_CAJNOB010000004.1, read as the reverse complement.
CAACATCGCTAGGTTCTGCCCCCGTGGTGGACAGCCGTGCGCGCCAAGCAAGAACGTTCCTCGGGAGAGGACTCTGGGGCGCAATTGTCGCTGGAACTCTCCTTCTGGGTTGTTCCCCTTGTCCGGGATCTTCTCCTCCGGAACTTGTCTTTGTGAATGGTCCAGAACCCGAAAGCCTTGATCCTCACCTCATTACGGGCCAGCCGGAATCGCGATTGTGCGAGGCTCTTTTCGAGGGTTTAGTCGCTCGCGACGCCCAAGGACGCATCGTACCCGGGGTAGCCGAGAGCTGGGAGCTCTCGCCCGACGGGCGTACGTACACGTTCCACCTTCGCTCCTGCCGCTGGAGCGATGGTCACCCTTTGACGGCTGCTGAATTGGTTGCTTCTTGGCAACGGGCAATATCCCCCAAAACTGCATCTCGGTACGCAGACCTGTATGATGACATTGAAAATGCCCGATCCTACCGCCTAGGAAGACTCAAAGACTTCTCCCGCGTGGGGGTTCGAGCTCCGGACGCGCGAACAGTGATCGTGCGCTTGGAGCATCCGGTTCCCTACTTTTTGGATTTGTGTGCGCAACCGGTTTTCTATCCGGTCCCCATCGCAACGGTGGAACGTTGGAAAGACGACTGGACCAAGCCGCGCCACATAGTCTCAAACGGTGCCTATACGCTCGTATCCTGGCGCATCAACGATCGCGTCTGCCTCCGAAAAAACCCACTCTATTGGCGAGCCAACGAAGTACACATTTCAAGAATCGATGCACTAGCCGTGACCCAGGCTACCACCGCCTTTAATCTTTTCTATACTTCGGGTGCGGACCTTATTCTCGACAAGGGACTCGTGCCAACCTTTTTCCTTGAGTCCCTTTCTCGCCAACCGTACTTCCATTCGGGACCTTTTTTTGCCACGTATTTCTATCGTTTTAACGTGACGCGGTGGCCTCTTTCGGATCCTCGCGTGCGAAAGGCTCTTGCCATGTCCATCAATAAAAATCGACTGGTTACTCGCATCACGCGGGCCGGTGAAAGAATCGCCCCTTCCTTGACACCTCCCGGAGTACCGGGCTACACACCCCCCAAGGGCTTGGCCTACAATCCAGAGCGCGCGCGGCAACTACTGGCCGAGGCCGGATTTCCAGGAGGAAAGGGGTTTCCGCGCTTATCCATTTTGTACAACGCGGGCCAACAAAACGAGCAAATTGCTACAGAGATTCAAGCAATGTGGCGAGAGGTACTCGGAATTGACGTCGAACTTCGCAACGAGGAGTGGAAGGTTTATTTAGGTTCCCTTTCCTCACTTCAGTATGATATCGCACGCTCAAGCTGGGTGGGAGATTACCTCGATCCGAATACCTTCTTGAGCCTCTTTCTTTCTGGTGGCGGAAACAACAACACGGGGTGGTCGAACCGTCGATATGATGCACTGCTCCAAGAGGCAGCTCGAGAAGCCACCCAAAAACGTCGCTTCGAGCGACTCAGGGAAGCTGAAGAACTCCTTTTGGAAGAAGCGCCCATAGCACCCCTGTATTTCTACCAGGCGGTTCTCCTGTATCACGCTGACCACCTAGGTGGTATCGGCCCCAATCTTCTCGATCACCATCCCCTGCGTTGCCTTTTTATTCGAAAAAGCATCCGGAATCCGTAAAAACGATGGTGCGTTTCATTGTCCGGCGTGTGCTTGGGGCTTCCGTGGTCGTGTTTGCTGTGGTGAGTATTACCTTTGTTGCCATGAGAATAGCCCCTGGAAGCCCTTTTAGTGACGAACGAGCCATTGCTCCGGAGATCCTCCGGGAGTTGGAAGCCCGCTACAAACTTCAAGGCCCCATCTGGTCCCAGTACCTTGACTACTGGCAGGATCTTTTACGGGGTGATCTTCGCCTTTCCACTAAGTACCGGAACCGAACGGTGCGGGAAATCTTGGAACAATCGCTCCCCATCTCGCTAGGACTGGGAAGCCTAGCGCTGGTTTTTTCCCTAGTGGTTGGATCGGTCCTCGGTTGTCTTGCTGCTTTGTGGCATAACCGTTCTGCCGACCGTCTCGTGCTGACCATAAGCCTTGCCGGGCTGTGTATCCCTTCCTTTGTCCTGGCTCCCCTGGCCATTTTTCTTTTCTCCCTTGAGTTCCGGCTGGTACCCGCTGCCGGTTGGGGGACTCCACGTCAAGCACTGCTTCCCGTTCTTTGCCTTGCCGCACCTCCTACGGCGATCGTTGCACGCTTGCTTCGGGCAAGTCTCCTGGAAGTTCTTGAGCAAGACTTCATTCGAACCGCGCACGCAAAGGGTCTCTCCTGGCAACGGATTCTCTGGAAACATGCCTTTCGACCCTCCCTCTTACCTCTCATTTCCTATGCGTCCCCTCTGGCTGCCAATCTTTTGACCGGGTCTATGGTAATCGAAGAAGTTTTCCATATTCCAGGCATGGGCTCCTTTTTTGTCCAAAGTGTTCTTAACCGTGATGTCTTTGTCACCGGAGGCATCGTTCTTGTCTATAGCCTACTTCTTGTCTCCTTTAATCTCATATCGGATATTTTTTATGCACTATGCGATCCCAGGATACGTCTAACGTAAAAGGCATGCATTCCATCCTTTTCCGGCCCGGGACTAAGCTCATGCCCGTACCCGTGCTTTGTCTTTTGACCCTAACGCTTACGTCGCTCCTCGGACCTTGGCTTCTCCCTTATGACCCAATCACAATGAGCACAAAACAACTGGCCCCTCCCTCTCTTGAGCACTGGCTGGGAACCGACATTCACGGGAGAGACCTTTTAGCACGCCTTTTTGAAGGTATCCGGATTTCTCTCCTGGTGGGGCTTGTGGGAGCCACCGTCAGTGTCACAATCGGCGTTATCTACGGCGCCATCTCGGGATACGCTGGCGGAACCGTCGACCATATTCTCATGCGCCTCGTCGATATTCTCTACTCTCTTCCGACATTACTTTTTGCCATTCTCCTTATTACAATCTTTGAGAAACCGGTAACCCATGTATTGGCAACCGTGGGTTTGGTCTCCTGGGCGCCCCAAACGAGGCTCCTTCTTTTGTTCGTTGCCTTGGGGTGCGTGGAGTGGCTGACGGTTGCACGCGTGGTTCGAGGGCAGGTCTTAGTCTTGCGCGAACTCCCTTTCGTACACGCTTCCCGAGCGTTGGGCCAAACGGCTTGGAAAATCGTGCAACGCCAAATTTTGCCCCATCTTAAGGGAATTGTTACGGTGTACTTAACCCTGAGTGTCCCCTCGGTGATTTTGCAGGAATCCTTCCTTAGTTTCTTGGGCCTTGGCGTACAACCTCCCCATGCCAGCCTGGGAACTCTTATGGCCGATGGAGCCCAAGCGATTAACCCACTCCAAAGCCCTTGGTGGCTCTTGGCTGCACCCGGCTTGTCCCTGGGGATTCTGCTTTGGTCTCTCAATCGCATCGGGGAAGGACTTCGGGATCTTTGGGATGTTCGAAGACCCTAGATGCCGCTCTCCGTCACTCGCACCCGGGTTACAGCTGCTGGGCCCAGCGAATAGACCCTCCCCTCAACCGTCTGGACGTTGAGTTCCCCTAGCTCGCTCAATCCCAAGGCCATCCCCACAAACATCTCCCTTGGGCTTTCAATCCGCACCAGCCGCTGGAGCATCGGAGAGCGTGCTTCCCAACGGGCACGGCAAAGGGAAAAGTCCATGTGATAATTCCGGTACAATCGATGCAGAAAAGCGATCCATAGATCCATTCTTCTGGGCGGTGAGGAAACGTAAGACGCAAGGGAAGTAGCGACTGGTTTCAAGTCCTCATCCCAATCCTCCTCGGTCTGCCGGACGTTAAGACCTAGCCCAATGACCGCCTCTTGCAAGGCAGCTCCTTGAGTGCGGGTTTCGACCAGCACCCCACCTACTTTCCTTCCCTCAAGGAAAAGATCATTCGGCCAACCAAGGTCGATTCTTTGACCGCTTGTCTCCTCCACGGCTTCCGCTGCGGCCAGAGTGGCTACAATCGCAAGGCGAGTCGCCTGCCTGGCCTCCCAACCGGGTCGCAAAAGGATACTTCCGTACAGTCCCAGGCCAAGGGGCGACTGCCAGCCCCTCCCCCAGCGACCACGACCCTGCCTCTGGGCATCGGCCAATACAAAAAATCCCTCACCGGCTCCCTTTTCGGCCCAACGATGCGTCTCCTCATTGGTAGATCCGACCACTGGATAGGCTACGCCCGTAACCCACGGAACTCCGGAGATCCAAAGCCGATATTCCCACTCCCGGGAGCAGAAAATATCCGGTAGCGGAGCCAAGAGTCGGATCCCAAGAACGGGAGAAAGTTCCAGGGTGTAACCTCGTTTTTCTAAAAAAAACGCCTCTTCTACGATCTCTTGAGTCGATCGACCCAGCTTGAGAATCTTTTCCCATGGTACAAAACCGGACCGGCTCTCCCACAGAAGACCCCAGAAATCCCTCCGCCACGATTGTTCCGTCACAATCGGCCCAGAATCTTTCTCCCAATCGCTCAAGCTTTTCTTTTTTTATCGAAGGAAAGCCTCGTCGCCAAGAAGCCTTTTTCCCATCCCACGCCATGCTCCCTCCTTGGCGCCCGGCTAGGCCCCCCAAGCTAAAAAAGTCGCTACTCGCAACTCCCAACGGAACCGGGGGCTGCAGAAAAACTCCTTCTATCCACCTCCCAAAACTTGGCCCTGCTCTCGGCTCTAGGGGAAAATGCCCCCTTTCCCTTTTGCTCACTCCCTACCAATGACCAACCGCTTCCCGCCTTCCCTAGCCAATGCGCTCCTCGGTAGAGGCTAATCGCAATCTTTTCATTGGCCCGGATACAAGCTTTTATCGCCTCAGGGTCCTTTTCACAAAAAAGAACCGTTTTCCACGAATAAATGTGTTTTGGCTTATGGAAATCACTATTCGCGACAAAAGGAAGTTTCTTTAATGAAACAGGAGTAAAAAGATCATGCCGGTTGGCGATTTCCCATGCATCTAAAAGAAGCGCGAAACGTTCTCGGTTTTCCCATAGATATAAGGTATCTTTTCCCCATACGCTTTGGAATTTATGGGGATGAGAAGCAATGGCAAGTCCGCCTTGATCATGAATCGCATCGATAATTTCCTCCAAACTCAGCCCAGGATCGATGGGTGTTTTGACATCAACTCCCAACAGATGGGCCGAGCTCTTCGCCGCTAAGGAATCTTTATTAAATTCGATCCCGGCGAACAATATGAGTCCATATTCTGTCCAGGCTCGACGTTTTTCCTCTTCAATGGCAGCAAAATATTGAGGCAACTGGCTCGGAACAAGGACTAACCCGGTGAGCCGGCAGAGGCGACCCAAAAGAACTTTTGGATCCACAAGGTGGTCGGTTACACACAGACAATCAAACCCACGCGAGCCATAAAAATCCACAAGTTCGCGGAGAGTTAACGATCCGTCTGAAAAGGTTGTATGGGCATGAAAATCACACAGAAGAACGGAAGACGAACGTTCGGTGCCGGTCATCCGAGGAATGAAGGAGAAGGAAAAGGTAACGTCGGAATCCAAAGATCGGTCTTCACATTGGCTTACAATCGCGCGTGCAATTCGCACAGCGGCATCTGCCCGGGAAGGATCTGGCCAATTCCGTTGCAGCTCCTTCCAGCGCCGGCCGTTATGGGCAAAGAGCTCTTCCAGACACCTAACCACTTCTCCGGGACGCTGGGCCCGAAAACCTACGCCCAGCCTTCGCAGCAACGCTTCATTTCCCTCCTCTTGGCCCGGAAACACCTGTGTAATGACCATTGGTCGATGCGCTGCGAGAACTTCTTGAACGAGAGCACCTCCTGCCTTGCCGACAACAACATGGTGAGAAAGGAGGAGTTCCGCCATCTTCCCCGTCCATCCCAAAACTTCGACCCTGTCACCCCACCGCTGAGCAAACGTTTTGAGCCGTTGATAGCACGCTACGTTACGGCCGCATACTACGGTGACCGTCCATTCCTTTTTTTGGGCTAAAAGCTCAACGATGCGGCGAGCCCATTTCCAGCCAGTTCCAAGCACATATAAAATGCGAGGGTTGCCCCACTCAATGGGCTGGGGAACTTTACTCTTGCGCTCTGAAAGATGCGCAAGACTTACGGGAACGGGAAAACCGGTCACGTGAATCTTGGTGGGATCCATGCCGGTTTTTTGGAGAAGAAAAGCGCCGGTTGCCTCATCGGGTACCGCAAAAGCGTCGGTGGGCCACTCATACCAGATGGGATGGAGAGGAAGGGTGTCCGTTACAATGGTCCAGTGGTGAAACGGTTTGGCACGCCCTTCACGATACAGCCGATGCAGATAGAAATTAAACAAGGGGTAGGTACACACAACAGCATCCGGCTCACTTTCGTGAAGCAGCCCATCGAGAAAGGCCAGAAGTGCGGAAGATCGAGCCAAAAGCGGCCGGTACCACCGCCACCGCGCCGAGCTCCTATAAAGAAGACGCCACAGCCAGGGAAATTCATTCGCCACCAGCGGATATCCCTGCTCGAGCCAGCGAGTCCAGCCAGGGATCTCTCGCAACGGGTCGTAGATCTCCACCCGTATGTCTGGTGGACCCAGCCAAAGAAGCGCATCCCGAATGTTCCGAGCGGCCGAGTTATGCCCTTCGCCAAAGCTTGCAGTAAGACAGAGTATTCTTATCATCTTTTTTTCTACCGCTAGGAAGAACTGTTCCAGGTGTCAATGTTGATTCTGTTACAACTGTGTTACAATTCGGTCTGGGCATACGGTTATCCGGCTGCGGGAAACCGAACCGGGACTTGCCAGATAGGGGTCATTGTGCTTCCATGGGTTGCGTGCAAGCAGTTTTAGCGGGGAAAGTCGGAATTGCGCTGGGTGTGGCAAACCATCGAAGTCTTGCTTGGAGCATTGCGCAAGCGTGGCACAACGCCGGGGCACGCGTTTTGATCGGCTACCAAGGGGAGCGATTCAAAAAAAATATCGACGAGCTTCTCCCGGAATTAGGTCCTGATTCGCTGGCCTTTCCTTGTGATGTGGCATCCGACCAAGAACTTGACCGCTTTTTTACGGAATTAGCTTCCAAAGTCGGCTACTTGGATTTTCTTCTCCACAGTATTGCTTATGCACCCAGGGAAGCACTGGAGGGGCGGCTTTTGGATACAGGCCGAGCTGCCTTTAACACGGCGCTCGATGTAAGCGTTTATTCCTTGATCGGTTTGGCACAAAGAGCTGCTCCCCTCCTCCGAAAGGGCGGTTCGCTTCTTACCTTAACCTACTACGGATCCCAGAAGGTCGTTCCCCATTACAATGTCATGGGGGTAGCCAAAGCAGCTCTAGAAGCGACTGTCCGATATCTTGCGTTCGATCTAGGCCCTCAAGGAATCCGCGTCAACGCGATTAGCGCAGGTCCCGTCAACACTCTTGCAGCCCGGGGAATCCCTGGTTTTACGGAAATGCTTCGCTACGCAGCGCAGCGCTCACCATTACAACGAAACGTCTCTTTGCCCGAGCTGGGAGCCGTGGCCACCTTTCTCGTAAGCGAGGCAGCCAGTGCGATTACGGGTCAAGTTGTTTTTGCTGACTGCGGTTACTCCATTATGGGAGGATGAGCTTTGGGGAGCTTGGCCGATCCAGTAGTCACCATTTGCCTTTGGGATGTGGATGGAACCCTCATCTCAACCGGCGGAGCCGGGCGAAGCGCCATGCTCGGGGCATTGGAGGAACTCACAGGAAGGGACTTGAGTTGGGATGGGATCGAAGTCAGCGGGCAAACGGATCGGTGCATTCTCCACCAGTTTGCAAAGAAGTACCGGCTTTCGTGGGATGTTTTGCAGGAAAAAACCTTTATTGCTGTGTATTGTAATCGATTACGCCGGGAATTGGGCCAAAGCAGGGGCCAGATTCAGAAGGGCGTCAAAGAGATCCTCGAGTTAAGCCGCCAACGCCACGAACGGTCAATTGTCCACGGGCTTTTAACGGGCAACTTTCAGGAAGCGGCCTTGATTAAATTAGACCATTTTGGTCTGGACTCCTACTTTCCCTTTGGCGCCTTTGCTCAAGACGGTTTTGATCGTCTTGATTTGGCACGCGCTGCCCTGCGAAAAGCGATCCAGTTCGTTGCGCAACCGGTGGACCCAGTGCAGGTTCTCATCATCGGCGATACCCCGCATGATATCCGGTGCGCTTATGGGATCGGAGCCCAGGCTCTCGCAGTGGCCACAGGAAACTTTTCCCGCAAAGAACTCCTCGCCACAGGCCATTCGGCGGTTTGGGAGAATCTGGGCGACGTGGAAGCATTTTTTTCTTTTCTAAAGAGTCTTTCGGCCCGTAGGCATCACAAAGGAAAGAGGGATCTTGTCCGTAAGGAATCCAAGAATGTATCCCTTCCTCTTGCGGCCCCACCGGCGTAGAGCCATGGGCTGGGCGAAACTGCGCAAAGGAAAGCACCCTTCACCATGGCCATAAAGCGACCTCTTATCATAGCTCACCGAAAAAACCCCCAACATCGGCAAAAGACTGCGCCCGCAGGGCAAAGTCGGCCGAAAAGACCTTGGGGACCGTTTTTTCAATTCCTTGTTCGGTTCCGCTTGGATCTCATTGTCCTCGCACTCTCGATGGCTGCAAGCTCGATAGCCGTGTGGCTAGCGTTGCAACGTTCTCACGTTATCATCATAGGACCTCAACACAATCGGCTCACACGACTCGTGCAAAAACAGCCCAACCCTGAGACTTCGCAATCTCCCCAAGGATCTCGATGAAGGTAACTGAGTTCCCAGGCGACCTTTATTTAGGAACGAGCGGATGGAGTTATTCTGATTGGAAAGACCGCTATTACAAAGGTTTACCTTCTCGAGATTGGCTAACCGAGTATGCAAAACATTTTCCCGCAGTCGAGGTCAATGCCACATTCTACCGAGCGGTATCCCCCGGAACCTTTACCAGCTGGAATAAGACTACCCCGGAAGAGTTTGCCTTTGCGATCAAAGGGTCTCGCCGAATTACACACGTTCAGAAACTTTCGTGCACACCGGAGGCAGTCTTGCAGGAGCGCGAGGGTTGCCGTCCCTTGGGGACAAAACTCAAAGCGGTCTTATGGCAATTACCCTCTTCTTTGCACTGTGATCTTGAGAAGCTGAAAGCCTTTGCTTGCCTTCTTAAGGAATGGAAAGACGTTCGACATGTCCTTGAGTTTCGGCACTCCTCATGGCACAACCAGGAAGTGGCGTCCATTTTGCGACACTGGCAATTGGCCAATTGCCAATCCCACTCAGGGAAGTGGCCCTTTTGGGAAGCGGTTACCACCGACTGCGTTTATGTGCGGCTCCACGGCAGTCCCGAGACCTACGTTTCTGCATATACGAGCGCAGAATTAACGGAATGGGCCTACAGGATTTGCGGCTGGCTTGCGAAGAAGTATGAGGTACACATTTATTTTGATAACACGGCCCATGGAATCGCTTGGGAAAATGCGCGACAACTCCTAGAACTTCTTACAAAAAGCAACTGACTTTAAGATGGAGCTCCATCTGAGCCAGCCCCTTGAGCTGGTTCACCAGGTAAACGCTTCAGTTTTTTCTCCAGCGTTTCGACTCTTCGCTTTATCCAAAGATCAAACTTCTGGCGCTGATCCGGTTCCAAAAGAGGACTAATTCGCATCTGTAATTGTTTCCAAAGTCGCTCTCGCTCCACCAAGAAATGTCGGTGCATACTGACCCCTACACGGCGGCATTCCTCTTCCACAATGGGACTAATCTTGCGAACTTGATCCGCGGACAGCGGCAAACCCTTCTCCAATTGTTGGGTTAGTTGGTTCGCCCAGTAATGAACCCGGGCACCTGGGAGCGCGACTGTTCTTTTCCACCGGCTCGCCCTTCCCACCCAAAACCCCGAAGCAAACGACGCCCCAAAGAAAAGGACAAGCGAAAGAGCAATAAACCAGGGCCGACTAAGAAGATTCAAGAGCTTCATTTGTTTTTCCCTCTGGCATCCCAACCGGAGAAGCACGGCTCAAAAGGTAGCTCTTCTTTAAAAAAACCCATGTGTGTCTCTCTTTTTCTGACGTGCCAAAAGACGCTTCGGGTAAGGTTGCACCCGTCGTCGGCTCTACCAGATTCTCCCAATCCACATCCTCCCAATTGGGATCGAGCTGCGAGATATCCTCCCCTTGCCAGAGAAAAGCAAAGGCCAAAACGGCGGCCAGAGCCCCAACGAGGATCCATCCACCCCATAATGCCGACTGTTGCTCCCACCGCTTGGCGCGTTCCCTGTGCCATTGTGCCAGGATCTGCCGCAGTGTTTCAGGGGGGAGGACCGAAGGCTGGTCATGTCTTTCCACCGGGGCTTGGCTTACCCACCGTGCCAGCTTTTCCCAAGCTCCTTCCCAACGCTCTCTCATTGGGTGTCCACCTCCTCTCCGAGCTTCACCAAAAGCGCGCGTAACTTTTTTCGAGCTCGGGAAGCCCGAACTTTTACTTTTGAAATGCCCCATCCCAAAAGGGCAGCCACCTCGGCTGTGGAAGCGCCTTCCATATCCATCATTCGAACTATAATCCGATCCTGCGGAGACAGCGCCTCTAATAACCTTTCGGCAAGCTCCCTGGCCGCGGCAAGATGCGCAGGCCCACCCTCATACTCCCTAGGACTCACCAACTCCTCCAGCACCACCTTCTCGTCTTGAGTAAGTTCCGACCACCGTAGTTCCGGTCTTCTCTTTTCCTTCCGGAGAGCATCCAAACAGGTAGAGAGGGCAATTCTGGAAACCCAATGATGGAAGGGCGCCACACCCCGATATTGGTCAATGCGCGTCAATACCTTTAGAAGCACGTCCTGAATGAGATCCTCTTCCTCCATCCGTCGCGGCAGATGATTGCGAACAATTCGTAAGACCAAGGGATAAATGGCTTCCAAAACAAGGGTCGCCGCCTTCTCATCCCCTGCTCGCAGAGCCTCGGCAAGGGAGACAGCATCCAGCTCTGAAATTTCCATGAACAAAGGGCCACCCGTCTATTAAGTAATGACGCGGCCCTCTTCCATCAGGTTACCGGCCACGCGAAAATCCTATGGGTCCCCAGGGTTGCCTCATCCAAAGTAGAGACTCATCGTCAACAATAGTAATGGACCGCATTTGCCCCCTTCCGGGTTCGAGCCTTCTACCAAAGCCACTAGCTAACTGTCCGTAGGGTTGCCAACAGCAAAACAATACAAAGACACATAAGGCTCTTCCTGACAGCATATCCGAAGAAAGTTGCGTGTATGGGCCAAGCGGCAGGGTGTTGGCTAGAAGACGGCTTGGCGGATGTGGAAGAGGAGCGTTTGGCTGTTCCCGCAGAAGAGTTTCCAACCGGGAGGGTAATCGTGTGCATACGGAGTCGGAACGGCCTGACGGCCTGACCCTCTAGGCATAGGTATCCAGCGCCGATGAAACACTGGATTGAGAGAGGCAATTGGCTTGGATTTTCCGAGTTTACTCTCAGGCAAACCGTTACCGATGGTCAAAGCCCCCAAGGAGGGCGGCTCCGGCATGAATGACCATCATAGAGGGTTCGTTGGGCGGCTCTCTTGTCTCAAGGCCGGCGTCATCGTGGTCGCCCACTCGCGCCGGCTGATGCGCTTGGGCTTCGAGTAGCGGGAAGTGACATTGGGCGTGCAGAGTCGATCGATCCCGGTGGTGGATCCCAATCAATTGACCGACGATATCGTGCGCGCCCTGCGTGAAAAGATCGTTTCCTTGTGTGCCAGGCTTTACGGGAAGAGGTCTACTGGAAACGGTGGAAGAAGACGGTCGGAGGCATTTATGAGAAAGATTTTCAATTTTCACATACGAGACACGTTTGACGCTGACACTGGAAGAGGTTTCTCGTCTCCGAGGCCTATCCGGCGCTCTACGGGCAGGCTGGAGCAAAGTTTTGGTGCCGGATGCGGGCTCGTGTTTCGCTAAAAAACTTAGTCGATCTTTCCTGCAGCGGTTGGGTGTAACCGCCTGGGAGCTCGATGCCGTCCGGGTCCGAGCTCAAAGCAAAGATCGCTTGGAGTGGGCCAACGGCGGCCCCAGCTCATGGACGAAGCTAAGGAGCGGGCTCCGGAGAGCGGAAAAGGTGATCCGCGAGCTTGAGGAAAGGAAGCCAGGATAAAACGCTTTGCAAAAAAGGCCGCTAGTCATCCTGCGGACCGAACTTGACGTGCTCTTGCCCCGTCAGAAATCCCGAGCGGGTGCGCCTCTGTTTGGGCTGCCGCGGCCTCTTCCCATTAAGAGTTTTTTGGAAGAAAAACGGATACTCCAACCATGCGGGCGGGAAGAAGGATTGGCAGGTGGAATGGAGGAGCCCGTTTCTATGTGCTAGGGTCGAAGTACGAGACGGCCGCCAAGCAGTCTTGCCAGGCCACGGTATCCATGGACGGCAGCCGATCGGTTGCCATTGCGGCTTCCGGACGGATGGAAGACCCCGAGCCAATACCTGGTTCTTGAGGGTCTGCGTCTGCTCTACGGCGAGGAGGCGATCCTCCAGGTCCTTTCCGCCAGCCGGATGGTGAAGAGAACACCCAAGACAGGGAAACTCGTCCGGAAGCGGGAGGCATCTGCGGTAAAGCTACCGGTTCGAGCGGGACCGAAAGGGGTGGCGAGTGTTTGCGAGCGTCGCGGTGCAACCTCTTTCCTTGGTGACGCTCACCTTGCCGCAGCGGTGAGGATCGACAGGAACGAGGATCATCTCGGCTTGCCCGAAACGGACCGCTTTGGCGATCGGGTGGATGTTCGTCGGATCGGATTGCATCTCGATGGCAAGGGCAAGGAAGAGGGAAAAGCGATCCTTTTTTCCTGCCGAAGTCGAGCTGATCGGAGTCAACCCGGCCTACACGTCTGTGATGGGTGCGGTCAACCGCGCGGCCTCGTGCCCTCAGCTGGAGAGGATTGGGTCTCTGGGAACGCGTATCCGTGCCAGAGGCAGTCGTGCCTACTCGCAACGGGGGTCATGTCACTTGGCCCTACCCGCAAGCGATTGGACGCAACATGTATGGTCGTTTCCATGGCGGTGGGTCCGGAAGAGACTCAAAGCGGTTCATGGAGCACACGCCCTTTCGGGAAACAATCGACTGGCTCCGATGCCTTTGCCCCCGAAGACGTGGGACTGGGGCGCTATCCAGGTTTTACCAGCGAAATCCCGGCACGCGAACCGTCGGCAGCGCCGTTCGGCCGGCATCCCGGAGGATCTTCCGTGGTAGGGGAATGGTTGTCTATGCTTTGAGGAAGAGTTGCAAGCCCCCATGAAACACCTTCCTTGAAAGAGCCAGAAAGCCACCGGAAAAAAGAAAAGGTCAAATTGCGAGACCCTCCTTTTTCATTTCCCCGGGCAGCTCTTCCTTAAAGCCAACAGCACAGCTCTTGAGCCCTTCGAGGAACTTTCCTTAGTGCTCCGGTCCGTTCGCTTCTCCAGGGCCATGGAACTTTCTCCCCAACACCCTGAAAACCCTCTCCAGAAGGCCACTACCTCTGAAAATAGCTTAAAAGTTCTGACGGTTTCACTTTTGTTAAATCAGCCTCCACTGTTTGCGCCAAACTTGCTTGCACCCGTTGGGGCAGCTTTTCCCGAAGCCGGTGTAAAACTTCAGCCGGTGCTGCCAGAGCCCATCGTTTCGGATTGTGCTCTGCCACAATTTCGGTGATGGCTTGGGCTAACACAGAAACTAATCGCTTTTTGAGTTCCAGTTCCAAGTTGTGCCGCTCTCCGGTTGCGCCGGCCCCGGTCAGATGGAGGCTGATTACAGGAAAACGGCCCGCCTCGTCGCTCAATAATTCTCGTAGCCGCTTGTGGGCTTCCACCAGCGCAAGAGTCTCTAAAAGTTCAAGTCTCGGCTTTCCTGTAAGCGGATCGTATGCTACTACGTAAGCGTTAAGGTAGCCAAGATCGGCAACAACGATGAGATTGAGCTTGGGCATAACTGGAACCATAGTTAATCGCTCAACAGGAGTCGTGGCAAGCGTCCAGAATGCTTACCCCACCTAGACCTTCGCCCGACCCCACAGATCCCAAGGCTCTCCCCTTGGATCTTTCTTGAGGTGGCTGGAGCTTTTGAGAAAGGACCCCCCCTATGCAGGCCATGGTATGGAACGGTGGAGACCAGCTTGAGGAGTGCCGGGATTGGCCTTGCCCGGAGCCAGGTCCGGGGCAAATTCTCGTCCAGGTCACCGCTTGTGGGATCTGTCGAACCGATCTTCACATTCTCGAAAAGGATCTTCCGTCTCCGAAGCTTCCTCTCATCCTGGGGCACCAGATCGTCGGCACCGTTGTTGCCCGTGGGCCAGGGTGCCGGCGATTTAGTCTAGGAGACCGTGTAGGTATTCCTTGGCTGGCCTGGAGCTGTGAGCATTGCTCGTATTGTCGCTCTGGCCGAGAAAACCTTTGCGACAACGCCCGGTTTACCGGCTATACGGTCGATGGGGGATATGCTCAGTACACCGTTGCCCACGAAGCCTACTGCTTTACGATCCCTTCGCAGTACACAGACGTGGAAGCAGCTCCGCTTCTTTGCGCAGGTCTCATTGGATTTCGGGCTTACTCCATGGCCCGGGATGGAAATGTCCTGGGCTTCTATGGATTTGGTGCTGCCGCCCATATTCTGGTTCAGCTCTGTCATGCGGAAGGAAAACGCGTCTTTGCCTTTGTAAGACCGGGGGACGAAGCTGCCAAAGCTTTTGCACGAAGTCTTGGATGTGCGTGGGCCGGAGATTCCACCCAATCTCCCCCAGAGCCCATGGATGCCGCCCTGATCTTTGCGCCTGTCGGAGCTCTTGTGCCTAGGGCTCTTGAGCATCTTCGCAAAGGAGGAAAGGTGGTCTGCGGTGGGATCCATATGACCGATATCCCCTCCTTTCCGTACCGGCTCTTATGGGATGAAAGAACCATACAATCGGTTGCCAACCTCACCCGCAAGGACGGCGAGGAATTTTTTGCGCGTGCAGCGCAAATCAAAATTCAAACCCAAGTTCGCACGTACCCTTTGGAAGCTGCGAACGAAGCCATCAGGGAGTTCCGTTTGGGGAAAATCCAGGGGGCGGCAGTTCTTCTCCCCAAGAAGAAACATTGAGACTTGACGAACCACTACCGGATCGAAGATTGTGCCATGCGAAAGGAGCTCTGGGTCCAAAATCGCCTGGAGTAGAAAGCAGGAACGGCATGACAGAAGTTAAGCTTCGTAAAGGGGAATCGATCGATAAAGCGTTACGGAGACTTAAAAAGAAACTCGACCGAGAAGGTACCTTACGGGAAGCTCGCATGCGACGGAGTTTCGAAAAGCCTTGCGATAAAAGGCGACGCAAGTCGAAAGAGGCTCGGCTCAAGGCGTAAATTTCTTTTGGTCCTTTGGACCGGAAGCTTTCGCTACCTTCCCTTGGCGGTTTTTGCTCCCAAGAAGCAAAGACAGCTAATTAGGGCCTTTCCGAGAGGGGCGAACGGAGGATCCAAAGGACGATCCTTCGATTCCATTTTCTTCCGTCGGGTGTGTCGTTGGGTGCAACCGGCCTACCTTCTGCGCAGCCTAAAGCAACCAGTCGCCCAGTGGGAAAATGGCCCTCCGTCGCCAGGAGTCGAGCCACCGAAGCGGCTCGATGCGAACTTACCTCCCAGTTACTGGGGAAAGTTGGTTGGGCCCAGGAAGAAGGAGGAAGAGAATCGGTATGAGCAACCACCCAGAGTTCCTCATCGTTTTCCAAGGGTTGAACCACGGCCGATAGCTCTCTCAACAATCGGATCCCTTCTGCATGGGGCCGGGTTTCTCCTGAACGAAAAAGAAGCTCCTGTGCCAACGTCATACGTACCTTGTCCTGAACGACGCCGACCGAAATTCCGGTCAAATGTTTTTCGCTTACCCAAGTTTGGAGTTTTTTCGCTCGTTCCAAGGCACGCCCGTAGGCAATAGCCCGGCTCCGTTCCTGGTCTTGTGCAAGCCCGAGTGCACCCCCTCGTTTTTCCTCCCGTTCCTGCACGGAACGAAGCGTCTGAGCTGTCCGCTCGAGAAGGGCCTCTTCGGTCCGTAAAAGACTCCCGGCTTTGGCTAGTTCGCTCTGGAGTTTGTCCACCTCGGATCGCAAGCGTTGGTTATCCCGAAGAAGCAAAAGGTTGTCTTCGGCAAGGGAGCGGGTGCGTTGTTCCATTTTCCGGTATCCCAGGAAAGAATATGCCGCTATTGTTACCAGAAACGCAGTAAGCCCAAGGAAAAGCATCCATGCTCCCGCTCCACTCCAAGAAAAGGCAACGAGCCATCGACGAGGGGTAGCCGGACGGGCAATCGTCAACCACGATTTTGCCGGATCGTGGTCCTCTGAATCGGGAAGTCGCAAGGGTTCGCTCATGCTTCAGGCAAAGCCATCGCTTAACGATTCCGTCTTTCTCGCACTACGGCCTAGAGACATTGACATTACGAACCTCTTCAGAGGCCCGTTCCTTAGAGGGAGCCACAAGCAATCCATTTTCGGAAGCGATGGGCCTCTCTACGACAGGCAGAGAAAAGCGCAGCAGGGTCTCACCGCGCAAGACGGCGACGCTTAATCGCTGCCCTACCCGAGCATAAAAAGCGGGATCTACTACGTCCCTGGGATAATGAATGGGTTTTCCTTGGAGCTCATACAGGATATCACCTGCCTGAAGGCCACTGCTTGCCGCGGGCGTCCCAGGAATTAGACGGCTGATCCGGGCAAATTTTCCCTCCACCATCTCGCCCGGGGCCTCCTCGACCTCAACGCCAACCCACCCGTATCGAACACGACCGTAGCTGACCAGATCGTCCCGAATGCGCTCCAGAGCTTGACTTGGCAGGGCATAGGTAATCCGCCGGTTATCTGCTACCATGACCACCATGCCAACGACCTCGCAATGATCATTGAGCAAGGGAGAACCAATCTGCCCCGGACTGACGGACACATCAGTTCGAAGGTGGGTGGTAGGGAAAAATTGGTTAAGAAACTGCGTATCCATCCCTGCAACAAGCCCAAAACTGGGAGCTGCGGGAAGATTTAAGGGATAGCCGACGGCAACCACAGGACTCCCAGGCTGTAGGCACCTTGAATCACCCATAGCCAGAATCTTGTACCGCGATTGCGGAGCAGCGGCCCGAACCAGGGCCACTCCACTCCGCCGATCGCCCCCCACCACCTGAGCAGCATACCGGCGCCCGTCGATCTCCACGGCAACCTCCCGGGAAGATCCGACGACACCCCAAGCCGTAAGAAGACTCCCATCATGAGCCACAAAAAACCCCGTCCCGACTGTCGTCAATTCGCCCTGGCGAGCCCAAACGCGAGCTACCCCCTCTCTGGCCGTAAGAAAGATACGATTGACCTCGCGCTCAATACTTTCGAAAAGCCCTTGCCCGACAAGATCGTGACAGGTCAGAAGACACCCGCCTAAAAGAAAAACAACCAATCGCCCGACAACCCTAAAAGGCGACGGTGGGATCATACGTTTCTGATGCCCCGGTGAACACATACTCGGCCTCAGGCCGCGGAATGACCCGAGGAGCAACCGGGGGCAAAGCGACTGAGGGGGCACGATTGCGCGCGGGTGTCACAAGCTGCGTCTCTACACGGGCAGGAGTTGATGAGAGGTTCGAACCTGCCAAAAAAGTCCCTTTGACTCGTGCTTCTTTCCAGCGAGCCACGCCAAGAAGGGAAAGTAACACCATTGCAATGCTCATCGCCCAGCGCGCTCGTGATGGCCACAGGACCATATGCCCAGCATGAACGGCCCACCATCGAAGGAACCTTTCAGGAAGGGTGGGTTCCTGAACCAGACTGGCTTGGAGCCGCTGCCGAAAACGGCCCGACAGTGACTGGAAATACTTATCTCCTACCTTTCGGTCAATTTCCTCTTCAAGCAAAAAAGCAACCAGACGGCCTATGCGGTGATTCTCCTCGTCCCGATATCGAGAATCCTTGGTGGCGCGGTTCTTCATCCTCTTTCCTTCTATCAGGTTTACCAATAGCCTTGCAAACAACGTTTTAGTTGTTGATGGGCATAAAACAACCGGGAGCGAACCGTACCCTCCGAGCAGCCCAAAATTTGGGCGATCTCCCCATGGCTCATTCCCTCAAGATCGAAAAGGGTCACTACCACCCTATGAGCGTAAGACAACCGTGACAAGCATTCGTTCAATTTCTTTTGTAGTTCTTCAAGCTCCAATCGCCGCAGCGACTCTCGACCGCTCCTTTGATCCACCAACTCCTCAGGGAGCGGGCGTTCTTCCTCATCTGCCTCAAGACTTACCGTGGGCCTTGTGTACGCCCGGCGCCTCCAGTTAATCGCACTATTGACTGCGATCCGGTAAATCCATGTGTAAAAGGAAGAATCCTCCCGGAAGCGATTGATGTTTCGATAGGCTTTGACAAGTGTTTCCAGTAAAACGTCATCCGCATCTTGATAGTTGAGCACAATCCCATAAATGACGTTGAAAAGTCGCCGCTGGTACCTCTGAATCAAACAGTCAAATGCTTCGGGTTCTCCCTTTTTCGTTCGCACCACAAGTTCGCGATCCGAAGGTTCCGTAGGGGGAGCCACCTGCGGGTCCTGCGTCTGTTCCTCGCAAGCCGCCCGGTGCCGAGAAAGAAGTTCGTCCACCATAGCCAAAACGCTCCTCGACTGCGTAGCTAAGATTACCGCGGCACAAACCAACGAAGCAAGAAAAAGCTTTCCCGAAGTGTGCGAGGCTTGCTTCTTGGCAAGGAACGCTTTTTTGTTCCAAGGAGGGAAAACCTTGAAGGTCATCTTGGCAAAAGATTTTGAATTCGAAGCTGCTCAGTGGCTGCCCTCCTTCCCAGAAGGTCACCATTGCCGCCGGATTCACGGCCATAGCTTTCGCGTCACGGTAGCCGTGAGTGGTCCTGTTGACCCGGTAACGGGAATCCTCTACGATCACGCGCGCATTTCGGAGGCCGTAGAGCCTTTGATTGCATTACTGGACCACCGAGTCCTCAACGAGATTGCCGGTTTAGAAAATCCCAGCATGGAACGGCTTGCCGCCTGGTTTTGGGAGCGACTCTTTCCCCAACTCCCGGGATTGTACGAAATCGTCATCCAGGAAACCTCAAAAACCCGGTGCATCTATCGTGGTGACACCTAGAGGAAAAGGCGCAAAGAGGACCCTATGGAAGAAATGCATCGTCTGATGGAACCAAGGCTCCGACGGCTCGACCAATGGAAAAGCCATGGGGTGGACCCTTTTGGCCAGGCTTTTTTGGATACGCTCCCCTCAGCGCAGATTCTCTCCTGGGAGCCGCGCAACCAACGAGTCCGCCTGGCGGGCCGAATCATTGCCTGGCGAGACATGGGCAAAAGTGTTTTTGCTCATCTTCTGGATCAAAGTGGCAAGATTCAAATCTACGGAAACGTTCAATCCCTTGGTGAGGAGAGTTATCGGTTATTCAAAGAGTTGGAGCTTGGAGATATTGTTGGAATCGAAGGGGAGCTTTTTTCTACCCGAACGGGTGAAAAAACGGTGCGGGCACGATCGTTTCGCTTGCTATGCAAATCGTTACGACCCATTCCGTCGCTCTGGTACGGTCTGCAGGATCCTGAACTTCGGAGTCGCCATCGTTACCTGGACCTTATTGCCAATCCAGAGCGACGCGAGGTTTTCCTTTTGCGAAGCCGTCTTATTCGGCAGTTGCGCCGGATGCTCGAAGACCGAGGATTCATAGAGGTCGAAACCCCGATTCTTCACCCGGTAGCCGGAGGGGCCACAGCGCGACCCTTCGTCACCCATCACACCACTCTGGATCTAGATCTTTATCTGCGAATCGCTCCAGAGCTTTACCTGAAACGGCTTTTGGTGGCCGGATTCGAAAAAATCTACGAGCTAGGCCGCAATTTTCGTAACGAGGGCATTTCGCGGAAACACAACCCCGAATTTACCATGCTCGAAGCTTATTGGGCCTACGCGGACTACCGTACGATGGCAAAGCTTGTCGAGGAGTTAATTGTTGGACTGGCCCAGGAGCTACTGGGCAAGCTGCAGTATTCCCTGCGAACCTTGGAGGATCGGCTGGTAGAAATCGACCTTACCCCTCCGTGGGAATGGAAGACATACCGGCAGTGCATCGAAGAGGCGGCCGGAAGCGACTGGTATCTTCTTTCTTTCGAAGAGCAAAAGAAGCGAGCCCTTGAACTAGGGGTCGAAACGCACGGGACCACCGATCCGGTCGACCTTTCCCAAAAAATTTTTGAAAAACGGGTGGAATCGCAGACGTATTGCCCGCTTTTTGTAAGCCATTTACCTGCCGAGCTTGTCCCCCTTGCCAAGCCCAACGCGCAAGACCCGACGGTTGTGGATGCTTTTGAGCTCATCATCGGAGGTATGGAAATTGCGCCTGGCTATTCGGAGCTTAACGATCCACTCTTGCAGCGAAAACGAATGGAAACGCGGCTGGAAGAGGGCGGAACCATCGATGAAGACTTTCTCCACGCTCTCCAATACGGCATGCCACCCGCAGGTGGGATCGGAATCGGAATTGACCGCCTCGTTATGGTGTTTTCAGGGGTCAGCTCCATCCGTGAGGTCATTTTTTTTCCTACCCATCGACCCAAACCCTTCCCACTCTGAGCCCCGCTGCATTGCCTCCCCAACGAAAAGCCGTATAAAGAGCCCTCACGGATTGGTTTGCAGCAAGAGGTTCCACTGGAAGCTCTTGCGGTTTTGACCACAATACCTCTATGGCTCTCAAACACTGGCTACGGCGCTTCCCCACAAGGCCTATGGCCATCCTTGTTCAGGGAGTGGCCAAAACCGTAGTCTATGACCTCCACGATCCTGCTGGGCTTATCGCCCATCCTCCGAACTCCTCGCTCATTTTTGCGTTCTGGCACAACCGCTTCTTTCTCCTACCGTATCTCTACCGGCAGTTCCTCCCAGGACGGAAGTTAGCTGTCCTTATAAGTCATAGCAATGACGGGCAGTATCTTTCACGGTTATTAACCCAGTTTTCTGTGTTGCCGATTCGCGGATCAACCTCCCGAAAGGCAAGCTCGGGTTTTCGGGCGATGGTTCGTTTGGCACAACGAGGAGGATGGGATTTGGGAATCGCCCCGGACGGACCGAGGGGGCCAAGATATAGCATCCAAAAAGGGATATTGCAACTAAGTCAGCTCACGGGCTTAGCGATTGTCCCGGTCACCTATCATCTTACCCGCAAACTCGAATTACGCAGCTGGGATCGGTTTCAGGTTCCCCTTCCCTTTTCGTATTGCCGTCTTTGCATTGGCGCGCCGTTTTCTGTTCCCTATGACGCCAGTGAAAAAGAACTCCAGGTCTATCAAGAGCGCTTGAGGGTAGAATTGGGAAGCTAGCCGCGATGCTTGGGGGAAGGTTCCAGCCTTTACCCAAGGTAATTCCCTCTGGCACACCAAGCGTGGGCATAACAGCGCAGCACCCATAGCACTTTCTTTTGCTGCAAACCCTCTTATTGGCTTGAAGCTTGTCCTTGCGAACGCAAGCAGACGCCAGCGATCAATCCTCAAATAGAAACGCCTGGGAATGATCCTTTCTTCGAAAAAGAAAGAGAACCTTCGCCCTTCCCTCTTCTGGTAACAAAGGGTTACCCCTTGCTTCTCACGTCCTCGCTGGCGTCGAGCGGCTTCTTGGAAAACCGGCTGGGCCAAAATGGTGGATGACGAAGGTAGTGCCACGCAGGTTCTAGAGGCAGTCGGAGAAGCCAAGCTCCTAAAGTGATCCAGCCAGACGGGGAATCACCAACTGGGGGATCAAGGCCGTTAACGTCGTCCCTCCCGCCTTGCCGGGTGCCGGCTCCCGGAACTTCAGGGCGGTATCACAAAAAACCCATTGCGACAACCCGACCGGCCGCCACGATGGGGAAGCCGGTAGGCTTACCGCTCTATTGACTGTAACCGCAGGTGGTCCTCTCGATACCAATCGGTGCTGTCAAGCCTCCACCTCCGCTGAGACAAACTTCCTTGAATGCCTTGAAGGCCGGATGGCTCTCACGGCGTGCGAATCAAACTCTCAAATGCCGGACACCGCCCGGCCAAATCCACTGAAGCCTAACCTCTACCGCCAGATTCAAACGCTGGGTGATCTATCTTTGCATCGCATTCCTTTTCAGCCGCCAGCCACGGGGAACTTTGGGCATGTGAGCTGCTTACAGGAATGTCCGGGTACAAAACGGATTGGTTTGTTGAGGCGCATGACTCAATGGAAGCCGCTTTCCCCAAGCCACTTCTCAGACCAGAGCCACGGTTGTTAGTTTCCAATCTTTTGGGTAACTACCGGCCCGAAAAAGGATGGGATGAATGCTTTGACTCATCGGGAGAAGTTCGCCCTCCCTACCGAGAACTCCTACGGCGCATTGGCGCGGGGGGTCCGGCGCTCCTGCGTCGTGCCGAGCTTTGCCTGCAACAATTTTTGAAGGATGAGGGAGTTACCTTTGCGGTCCCCATGTCCCAAGAAGGCCAGGAACGAATTTTTCCCCTGGATCTCCTTCCCCGAATTTTGACACGCGAAGAGTGGGGGTGGATCGAACGAGGTCTCCAGCAACGGATGACGGCCCTCAACCTCTTCCTTGCCGACATTTATGGGCAAGCTCAGATCATCCGCGATGGTGTTCTTCCAGAGTGGTTGGTCCAATCAAGCCTCGAGTACCGCCTGCAGATGAGAGAGATCTCCCCGCCCAAACGAGTGTACGTCGCCGTTTTGGGTTCCGATCTTATCCGCGACCAGGATGGCCGGTGGCTCGTTTTAGAAGATAACTTGCGAGTCCCCAGTGGTGCCTCCTATATGCTGGCCAATCGTGCGGCCCTCAAACGAGCTTTGCCAGAAGTTATGGCTGCTTATAACCCCCAGCCCGTGGAACAGTATCCCCAACTTTTGTGGCAAACTTTGGCTGAACTGGCTCCTCCTGGAGTGACGGATCCCCAGATAGCCGTGTTCACGCCCGGGCCAGCTAACTCCGCTTACTTTGAACATGCCTGGTTGGCACGCACGATGGGCGTGCCGCTTGTGGAGGGCCAGGACTTAGAAGTGACCGGAGGAACCCTTTGGATACGCTCTTTCGGAGCCAAGCGCCCTGTTCATGTCCTCTATCGCAGGGTGAACGACGAGTTTCTAGATCCAAGGGCCTTTCGGGCAGACTCGTTACTGGGTGTTCCAGGACTTTTTGAATTGTATCGCTGCGGAAAGGTGAACCTTCTCAATGCCATTGGAACGGGGGTGGCCGATGATAAGGCCATCTACCCGTGGATTCCCAAGATCGTCCGTTACTATCTCGAACAAGAGCCGATGCTCCCCAACGTTCCCACCTACCTCTGTTCAGAGCCTTCGGATCTAAAGTTTGTCCTGGAACACCTGGACGAACTGGTGATCAAAGAAGTCAACCAATCGGGTGGGCATGGTATGCTCATCGGACCCCTAGCCAGCGCGTCGGAGCGCCTGCTTTTTCGAGAAAAGATCCGTGCTTTCCCTCGCCGATATATTGCGCAACCAACCGTGTGGTTCTCTCAGGCCCCTTGCTACCTCAAAGGACTCCTGGTGCCTCGACGCGTTGACTTGCGTCCCTTTGTTTTGCAAGGTGACCGGATCCGGGTTGTACCAGGAGGTCTTTCTCGAGTAGCGCTCCAGGAGGGATCTCTAGTCGTCAATTCTTGCCAGGGAGGGGGGAGCAAAGACACCTGGGTAACAAGCTCGTAACGGTATGACATCCAGCGCTCCCCTTCCTCTGCGAGCCGCGGAAATGCTTTATTGGCTTGCCCGCTACATCGAAAGATCCCGGCACACAGCCCAAATTCTTTTCCTTGCATGGCAAAAGGGCATCGACTGCGGAGAATGCGGGAAGACGAACGGGTTCTGCTCGTGGGTTCATCAGGCGCTGCGGGTTCCGTTGCCGAAGGAAGCTTTCGACCTGGTGAGGTGTCTTCAACGGCTCCAGTGGGAGCCAACGGAACCGCTTTCTTTACGAACTTGCCTGTTGCAGGCCCGAGCCAATGCTCGCGAGCTCCGTTTTTATCTTCCGGGCTCGCTGTGGAGGGAATGCAGCCGATTGTACGACAAGTGGGCGTTCCCAAAGGACCCTCCGAACGTGGTAGAAATAGCGGGCGACTTGGAAGAAGTTTTCGAAAGAACGCTTTGGACGGAAGCGTTGCTGGTTGACTGGATTTCTCCCGGAGCGGAATTGGCGGAACTTGGCATAGCTCTGGAGCGTACGGGCAATCTTTCAGCAGTTTTAGTGGCTCAATGGGAGCTGGGTTCGGAGTCGTTTGATTGGCCGATCGTTGGATCGCTACCTTTGGAAGCGGCGGGTTTGTGGGAGAAGTATCGACTGATGGAAGGACCTCGTGTGGAGGGCGCCAGAGTTTGGAAAAGTTTTGTAGGAACCCCTGAGTCAAAAGGCTCGCTTTGCCACAGTGCTCTAGGCATACAAAAGGCAGTTGTAAAGCTTTCCGCATGGGCTTGCGCTGGGGAATCCCACTTTGAAGAATTAGGCCATCGTATACGGGACATTGTAGATACCGAGAACCCAAGAGGACCAAAGGAACCCAATGCGTGCGTGGGATGGTGCGTAAAGATTCAAGCCCTGTGTAACCAGATCCACCAGGAGGTTTGGGAGGTTTTACGGAAAGAAAGTCATGGTTTTGCTCCAAACTCTTTGGATGTTTTAAACCAAAGAGCTTAGAAGCGAGAGCGATCGTTCGCCCATGAGGTTCCTTTGGGATCGTTAGACCTCGGCAGGGCATTGCGTAACAGACGAGGGAAACATCCTTCGCTCTCGGAAAAGAGGCTTGATGGAGGCGTTCCGTACGTCTAGGCTGCTAGCAAGCTAGGAGGCGCAGAGCTTGCCAAGAGCTTGCGGTTCTATTGCGATTGACTTTGGATTGGCTGGTTCGCTTAGCGGGCGCTACCCGGGTCTCTGGGCAAGGGATGTCTCTCGAGATTTCTCTAGCGATGGGAGAGCCCGAGGCTGGTCTGCGACCCGCGGGTTGGGGAAGGAGACAGACGGGCTAGGGAGTTCACCCTAGAAGGGTGACATAGGGGATTATGTGTAGCGAAGCAATTTCGGACAATCAGCTGCTGGAAGCGTAACTGAAGCTTCTTGGGCTTTCTTTCATATTTGGACCCAGAAGGCCGCCGCAGGATGGAAGCCCCTACAAATCGCCATCTTACCGAAAGCTCCGAACCGTTGACAAAGGTTCTCGAGTATTTTCGCGAGCTCTCCCTGCAGGCAGCACGACCGGCACAAGACGTCCAAGAATACCCGGTTGTCGTATGGCTTTGGGAATTACAAGCTTTGCCGGATGTCCGTTGCCCTAAACTCTCCGCTGGGAATTGGACACACGAGTTTTGGATTCAATGGAAGAAACCGGTGATTCCGGACCTTCCTCCCTTTCCTGAAGCTTCCCTTCCCTGGGTACCGCCCCGCGAGGAGATCAGTGACTCTTCCCCTCCGCGCCTCAGGGAAAAAACGTGGCGTGAGGGGAAATGGCTGGAGCTGGCGTCCTTCCCTGCAGTTCAGAACCAGTGGGAGCGATGGATTGACAGCTGCTGGCAGCCCTGGGCAGAGCAACACCGAAAGGCCAAACGAGCCGAAGAGCTCTATTACCGGCTGGTGTGGCTGGAAGGAGATTGGAAACGAAAAGCCGCCACGCACGAGCTGGTGATGGCATTTGGGCTTTTGACATGGAGTCGTCCCACAGGGGCTTACTTGCGACGCCATCTTTTGGTAGCCAGCGTGGAAATTCGCTGGGAAAGGGGTTCGGTTTTAACCGTTGCTCCTTCTCCGTTAGGTTTCCGGCCCAGGATCGAATGGGAAGTGCTGGAAGGGCTGCAGAAACCGGATCCGGAACGAAGGGAGCTTTGTGACCGGTGGGCGAATAATCTTATCGATCCTTGGAATCGAGAGGAAACGGAACGAATCCTTCGCGGCCTCTTGGGTCTTCTCCCGGTGAAGGGAGACTATCTCCCCAGCCTGGAACCGGGCCCACAAGCTGGGGAGTTCCCACGGGTGTGGTTAGCCCCGGCACTCCTTTTCCGGAAGCGGTCTTGCGCTCAGTGGGCGAGCCTTGCCATCGAACTTCGAGAGCAACGGCGGCAAGCTAAGGCTTTCCCGGTAGGTGAGCTTTTGTTTGAGTCGCGATCCCAAGAAGCGGTCATCAAGGCGGATCGTCAAGAGCTGCGCCCTACCCGAATTCCTTTGGCT
Organism: Candidatus Methylacidithermus pantelleriae; assembly: GCF_905250085.1. Taxonomy (GTDB): domain Bacteria; phylum Verrucomicrobiota; class Verrucomicrobiia; order Methylacidiphilales; family Methylacidiphilaceae; genus Methylacidithermus; species Methylacidithermus pantelleriae. The sequence goes on along the minus strand of NZ_CAJNOB010000004.1, from coordinate 13,058 downwards.
CTCTCAATCGACCAAAAGGAAGCCTTGGAAGCAGTAAAAAACTCGCGGGTCGTGCTGATCGATGGCCCTCCTAGTAGCGGCAAGACACAAACGGCCGCCAGCTTGCTGGGCGATTTTTTAGCGCATGGGAAAAAGGTGCTGGTCGTGGGTACCTCTTCTTCACTCCTGCGAAAGCTTTGGGAACGAATCCCTCCAGAAATCCGTCCCCTCTGCTTGTGCTGGACGGGCATTGACTCCGAGTTTCTTTCAAACCTCGAAACGGCAGTGGATCGAATCCTACGTTTCACGACAGAGCACTCACCAGAGGAAACCGCTGAAGAGGTGGCACGCTGGGAAGGAAAGATCCGGGAGGTAGAAACCGAACTCCTCGAAGTTGAGGAAACCCTGCTTCGTAGTCTTCCCTGCGATACCCGGGATGTAAGCTTGGCTGGAGGAATTTACCAAGGATCACTTCCGGAAGTTATCGAACGGCTGTTCCTTGAGCGCGAAAAATACCATTGGTTCACCGACGCGGTGGATCCGGAGGCTTCCCTCCCAGAATCTCCCGACGCCTGGAAAAAACTTGCTTCCTTTTTGCGCCCTTTATCCCTGGAAAAAAATGGGGAACTCTCCCAGTTTTGCCCGGATCCGGCGCTACTACCGGAACCCTCCGTGCTTGCTTCCTGGCTAGAAGAAGAAAGGAAAAATCGCCTTCGCTGGCAAAGTTTTTTGCAGAACTACGCCCAAGAAACGATCCTGCAACGGGTTCATAAAGACTCAAGCCAGCTCCAGGAGATTCTTGCAGCACTCTCAGAGCTACGCGCGGCTCTCCACGATATACGCAATTGTTCCCTTCCGTTTGCTGGCTCCGCATTGGACGAAGTTGTCTATGGAAACGCGGAGCCGTGGGTACGGTTGCAAGAGCAAACACAAGCCTTATGGGATGCTGGCCTAGCCGAACGGGTAGCCAGGGTCAAAGATTGGACTTTAGCTACGGTCAAGTCTTGCGACCTGGTAACGCTACTGAGTGATTGCCATGCACTTCTGCAGTACTGGGAGGAAAAAGGGCCTCCTCCCCGTTTTCTTCTATTCCGGCCTAGGGTGCTCCGCGAAACCAGCTATCTCCGGTCTTCCGTGCGGCTTAATGGCCGTCGGTGCCGGAGCAAGGAAACGCTCCAAGACCTCCAGGAATACTGTCAAACGTATCTGGATGTGCGAAGGCTTTGCCGGCTCTGGCAACGCTGGGCCGAAATTCCTGTCTCGGGCGGAATCGAAGACCAGCTGGACGTGGTTCAAAAATGCCACCACTGGTTGGGCAAAATCCTTGCGTTTGGGCAGCAAGTAAAAGAATGGCGAGCAAGAGTGGAGCTGCTTTTCGCTCCAACAGAAGTCGCTTGGACCAACGAGCAAGCCTTGGGAGAGCTCATTGCACAGCTTCTAGCCACGCTTGCCTTTCAAAATTGGGAAAAAAGCGAGCAGCCCGTCCGTGCTTTTCTTCACCAACTCCACCTATGGGCACGGCAACCCAACGCACACCCGATTCTTGGGGAACTTCTGCGAAGCGTGGAACAAAAAGACCCTTTGGCCTACGAGCTTGCCTACGGAGAACTGGTCAAGACGTGGGAAAAAGGAAAAGCTTGGGAAGAAGCGGAACGACTTCTTCAAGTTCTCGGTCAAGTGGCCCCAGACTTGACTCGTCGGATTAAAGAAAAGCCTGCGGATCCTGCTTGGCCTTCGCGGCTCGAAGCGCTGCCGATGGCATGGCAGTGGGCCAGGGCATGGGCCGAGGTTCGGCAACGAGCGCAAAAGGAACGCGAAATTCTCAAGCTATGGGATCGCTATCAAACCCTTGGGCAAAACTGGCGACGAGAGGCTTGCGCACTTTGGGCGGCCGAAGCCTGGCTGCGATCCGTGCCGCATCTAGAAGAGGAGCAACGAGAGGCTCTTTTGGCCTGGAAAAAAGCTTGGGAGGATGCCCGGGTGCGATTCCAACCTTCTTCCGAATTATACCGGAGGGAGGCTTGGAAACATACCACTCGGTTTGTCTCCTTCTTCCCCGCGTGGCTCATTGGGCTGCCTGCGGGGATGGAACTCTTATCTGAGAATGCGAATCTTTTCGATGTCGTGATCGTGATCGGTGGTGAAGTTGCACCTCCCCCATCTCTTTTGACGACCTTGCTGGGACGCAAGGTGGCCGTCCTAGGAGACGGCTCACAACCGGGACTTGGGCCGTTTCTTGAGTTCTCCGACCCATCCCAAAGAGAAGATTGTACCCGGTGGGTAGCGGATTTGGCCTATCGGGATCGCCTGGTGGCAGCCAACTCCCTATGGGATATTGCCGAGGTGCGGTTCCCTGTACGAAAAAGTTTGCGCAGGCAGTTTAGCTCCCGGGCGGAACTTGTCGCTCTTTTGAATAGCCATTCCTATCCGGATCGCCCGTTGCTTCCCATGCGGATTCGCCCAACCAGCTTTCAAAAGGTTCTTCGATGGGAGCATATCTCCCAGGGCGTGCAACAAGGATCGGGGCATTTGGCGCTCAATCCTTTTGAGGCTCATGCTGTAGTGGAAAAGTTACGGCAGATTCTGGAAGACCCGTTTTACGCCTCTAAGACAATTGCTCTGGTTAGCCTCGGGAGTGTCCCGCAGGCAAACCTTCTCCGCCGGCTATCCAATGAAAAGCTCCCTTCTCAAGAAATCGCACGCCGGAATTTCTTCTGTGGGACCCCAGAAGATCTTCAAGGTGAATCACGCGACTTGGTTTTTGTTTCCCTTGTAGTTGCTCCCAACGAGCCCCTCACTCCCTGGCCCGAAGGGTGGGGACGAAGACTGGTTCATGCCATCCTGGCCGCAGCAAAAGAAGAGATCTGGGTTTTCCACTCGGCACCGCCGGAATATTTTCCGGAACATGATCCGAGGCTTTCGCTTTTCCGGCCACCCTCCGGCTTGGCCACCACTTCCCAGGTGCAGCTGGTAGAAACCGTGCGGGGGACCGATGGATGGCACAAAGAAATGGCAGAATGGATCACGGGTCTAGGCTACGCGGTCTACACTCCGGTGACTCTTTTAGGAGAAGTTCTTTTGCCCGCTGACCTTCTGGTTTTTGGAACGACAGGTGTAGTAGGAATAATCGGTCCCTTTGCCTTGGAACGCTGGAAAATGGACGGGAAAAAGCTTTTGTCCCTTCAGCAAGAGTGGGAAGCCTGCGGCTATCACTTTGTGCCCATCCCCTCCTTTGGTTGGGCCGCCGACCGGGACTGGGTCCAATCGATGCTGCGGGAAGCTTTGCTTACCCACGCTGGCGAGCCTCTTTGTCAAGGCAGGTAAAGAAGGATGCTTCCTTTTTTGCGACCCTGCTCTTAGTGTCCGCTTTAGCTGTGTACCCCAGGCGTCAGAACTTCGCCCCTGTGTGAGTCTCTTTTCAAGCACATGAGCCCGTGGTGGTAGAACGAGTCGAATCCTTGTCACTCTCCCGGGTTAGAAAAAGTAGAGTTGAGGACTGGTGGGACGCCGTTTCGGAGAGGCCGTAGCCACAGCTGCTTCTTTCGATCCGGCATTGGTTCGATATTTCTCCATACTTTCTCCGTATTGCCCGTTTCCAGCCCCCGCTTGATCCTACCGAACGCCGAGAAGACGTCCGGCTTTCGGCTTTTGGGCTAGATCCAAGCACAATGGTGCCCACGGAACATGTGCCGGCTTTTCTTCGTCTTTCCTTGCACCACCTTCGCAAGCTTCCAAACACGTATCGGAAATTCTCGGATTCCTCACCCATGTTTCTCTTCTCTCTCCATCCGACGTTTTCCTTTAGAACTCTCGGACCTTCAATCCGCCCGACTCTCTCCCGGCTCTTTCGGACCTGCGGATCTCTTCGACTCCTGCCTGGACTCGCTTTGAGGTTTCACGGCACACTCGTAAGTCGACCCATTCGCCACCAACCCAAACCACCCACCACACAGGCCGCCCGTGTTGACGCATCGCCCTTTACATGCATGCGTTCACCCAGTACCCCGGACGCCGTTCCCCGGTACACCCATTACTCTCTTTCCAGAGGGACTTGAGCCTTTGTTTCTCTCGCACGGGCTTGGTGGCGCCGGAATGGCTCGTTTCAAGCCTTTGGCAGAGGATGCACGTGCGTTAGGGCTCGCTTGTTCGCTGGTCTTTTCTCCAGCCCTTTTCGTGCGACCCTTCAACCACCGAGGGTCCTGGCAACGCATTCGCTCCGGGCGTTTCGACATAGGACAACGGTTGCCCAGTGGAGATGACCCTTTTCCCAGCACACGCGAAATCTCTGGCTAGCCAGTGCAGAAGAACATCCCCACGCAGCTCGCGGAGGCGCCAGCTTTGGCTTACCGACTGGAGTCAACTGATGCAGCTAAAAGCCAATCGGGTTCCATCTGTAATGGCCGCAAAAAATATAGCCCAAGCCTTGAGCGATCGGACCCGGCGGGAAAACCGGGTGGCTTCTGCCAAGGAGGTGGTGGCGGAGATTCCCAAAACGGTCGCGCAAAGAGCCGATCCGGTCACACTGGGGAGCCGGTCAGTTGGGGCGATCGTTTGCCTCCAAGCCGATAAATACTTTTGGGAGTACGGGGTCGACCCTCAAGCCGGCTTCTGGTGGAAACGTAAAGAGACGAATAGGATCCCAAAAGAGGAAGCGATCGACCGATGGTATCTCCTGCAGAGCCCTCTCTCCTCCGGAAGCTTTGCCCGGAAAGCCCCTCACTCACTATCAGCGACTCGCCGAGGTTGGAACCGGCCTTTCCCCAGCTCAAAATCCCCGGGAAGTCCGTCCTGTCTATCATGGGCGCGCGGCGACCCGAGCCCGCAATCCCATCGGGATCTTTTTCCTCGCCTACTGGCTCACCGTCCGCCTCCAAACCCAATAGATCTCGAAAGACTTCCACGGACAAGTCGCCCAAACCCCTTGGTCGCCTTTACGGCATCCGCGTAGCGCGGCTTTTCCCCGAAGGCAAATTTCAGAACCACATCCTTTGCGAAATACTCAAAAAAGCAAACGAGCTCCTCCAAAAAACTGGGCCCGCTTTCTCTTGTTTCTCACAGGTCCTAGTAAATCACGCTGGCGGGTTGAAAGGATTCCCTCGTTCCCCTACTGTCATTTACCTTTAAACAATGCGGAAGTTAACCTAAGCCATTGATAAGATAACCGAGGTGCGTAAGCCAGTGCTGAGGAACCGAGCGACGACGGGTTATCGAACAGACAAAGCAGACGAATACTGAGGATGAGGTCGCTTGAAAAGAACTTTATGGCCCTAAAGCAGACCCATCACAGCTTGGCTAACACTTCTCTAATCCGATCAAAGTTGGGCAACTCGGTCGGGGAAGGTGTTACTTCACTATATCGTATGATTCCCTCTTGATCGATCACAAAAGCCGCCCGTGCTGCAACCGTTCCGATCCCTGCTAATTTGGGCAAAAGAACATCGTACTTCGCGGACACCTCTTTATCCAAATCGCTTAACAAAGGAACTGTAATTCCCTCTTGTTTCGCCCACGCCTCCTGCGCGAATGGGTTGTCGACGCTAATTCCCAAAACATCTGCGTTCCATTGTTGAAAATCGATAAGCCCCTGGGAGACATCACACATCTCCTTAGTACAGACACTCGTAAAGGCCATCGGAAAAAACAAAAGAACTGTATTCTTTTTCCCAAAACGGTCGCTCAGGCAAACATCCTCAAGTCCCTGGGCCGTTTTCCGTTTCAGGCAAAAGTTAGGTGCTTTCGTTCCAACAGCTAGTGCCACGATCGACCTCCCTTCTTCCACAAAATCGTCCAGATTAAACTTTTCTTCTCATTCTTTCGGACTGCCTCCCGGAGGGGAGACCAGCCGTCGATCTCGCAAAGCAGCCTTGCGAGATAGTTTAATCCTCCCTCTTTCGTCAATGCCAATGCACTTAACCCAAATTTCATCCCCCATCCGTACCACATCTTCCACACGCCGCACGGGCACATCCGAAAGTTCACTAATATGAACCAACCCTTCTCCTTTACCTTTAATTTCCACAAAACAACCAAATTCTTTGACTCCCACTACTCGCCCGCGATAGATTTCGCCGACCACAATCTCTCCAGTCAAATCCTCGATCATTTCCCTGGCCAAAGCCATTCCATCTGCGTTCGGACAATAAATCATCACCGTCCCATCGTCTTCCACATTGATCTCCGCACCCGTTTGCGCAGCAATCTGTTTAATGGTCTTTCCGCCTGGCCCGATCAGAAGACCGATCTTATCGGGATGAATCTTGATCGTCTCAATTCTTGGGGCATGACGAGAGAGCTCCTTTCGCGGCTCGTTTAGCACATTCTGCATGAACTCAAGGATTTGCATCCGGGCATTCCTCGCCTGGAGGACAGCTTCTTGCAAGAGCTCAAGAGGAATGCCTGGAAGCTTAAGATCCAATTGAAAACCCGTAACCCCCTTCCGGCTTCCTGCCAGCTTAAAGTCCATGTCACCCAAATGATCCTCATCGCCCACAATGTCGGTGAGCAAGACGTAACGTGCCAACGATTCCCCCTGATAATCCGTCAAAAGACCGATGGAGATTCCGGCCACCGGGGCTTTTAGGCCAACTCCGGCGTCCATAAGGGAAAGCGTACCCCCGCATACGCTGGCCATTGACGTTGACCCGTTGGACTCGAGAACTTCTGCAGTGACGCGAATGGCATACGGAAACTCTACCTCCGAAGGAATCACGCCTGCCAGAGAGCGTTCGGCCAATGCCCCATGACCCACTTCACGGCGCGTTTGTCCAGTGATTCTTCGAACCTCTCCCGTGCTAAAGGGGGGAAAGTTGTAATGAAGTATGAATCGCTTGGTCGACTCTCCTCCCCCGTACGCATCCAGCTCCTGGGCTTCCCGGATGGAAGCCAAAGTCGCCAGACAAACCACCTGGGTTTCACCTCGAGAGAAAAGCGCCGACCCATGCGCCCTGGGGAATATGCCAGTTTCTCCAGAAAGAGGGCGAACCTCTGTGGGACTGCGGCCATCACACCGCCGCCCACTCTGAAGCACCTCTTGACGAAACACCCGGTGAGCGATCGCCCAAAACGCCTCCTCGATCTCGGCCAGAGACGCGTCGGCAAACGTTTGGCTAACAAGAGTCCTGGACTTTTCAAGAAGCTCGTCGACTTTTTGATCTCTTAAGGCTTTCCGGTGAACGAAAAGAGCCTGTCGCAACTCTTCCTCCACCATCGACGCCAAAAACTCTTCCACTTCGCGGCGGGCCTGGAAAAGAACGCTACTCCGTTTCGGTTTTCCGACCCGTTCGACCAGCTCCCACTGGAGCTCGAGGACCGGTAGAATTTGGGAATGAGCAAATTCTAGCGCTTGGTTGAAGTCTTCATCCGGCAGCTCCAGGGCGCTGCCCTCGATCATTAAAACTCGATCCTTCGTTCCCACGTACACCAGATCAAGATCGCTAAATTCCCGCTCGCGATGTGTCGGGTTGACTACCCATTTCCCTTCGACTCTTCCGATCCGCACAGCCCCGAGCGGACCATGAAAAGGGATGTCGGAAATCATCAATGCCGCTGAGGCGCCGTTAATACTCAAAATGTCCGGATCGTTCTGGCCATCCGCTGAGAAAAGGGTCGAAAGGACTTGCGTCTCGTAGAAATACCCTTTGGGAAAGAGCGGACGGAGAGGCCTGTCGGTCATTCGCGAAACGAGAATCTCTTTTTCCGAAGGCCTCCCCTCCCGCCGAAAGTAACTACCCGGAATCTTGCCCGCAGCTGCCGCCCGTTCGCGGTACTCGACTTGAAGGGGCAAGAAGTTTTGGCCCGGGGTCAATTCGTCCGCCGAGACCACAGTAACGAGCACCATGGTCTCCCCATAGGTGACCATCACAGCGCCGTCGGCGAACCTCGCCACTTTGCCCGTTTCCATCGTTAAGGAAAGGGGCCCAAAGTCTTTCGAAACCTTCACCCAACCGTCCGTTGTCACATTCTCCCCCATTGTTTGTGTGCCAAGGCCAGATCCCCCCATGAAGCGCGCCGGGCTGGACCGTGTCGCCCTTCGGAAGGAAAGTACCTTTCCATGGATTACTTTCGCAAATTGAGCTTGGCCAGAAGCGCCCGGTAACGATCCGGGGCAACCCTGTGCAAGTAGTCCAAAAGCTTCCGACGCTGGTTAACCATCATCACGAGTCCCCGCCGGGAGCTAAAGTCTTTCCGATGGCGTTGAAGATGGGTCGCCACCTGATTGATCCGATGCGTCAGAATCGCTATCTGGACATCCGCAGAGCCGGTGTCCTTTTCATGCAGCTGATAGCTCCGAATGATCTCAGCCTTGTCGAACCGCTCCATCGTCGCAATTGGCATGTCTTTTCTGGCATAATAGCCTTTGATCCCTAGCAGGCAAGAGGATTTGCGCTCCGATCCTTGCCACCCCCTTGGCTTTTCCCTTGCCATGGGTTAAAAAGAAGGGAGTGGAAACGAAACGAGAAAAAATTATTGTACTGGTACAAAAAGCAAAGGAATCTACGGGGCTTTTCTCTTCCAGCTGGGAGCATCTTTGGCGCTTCTGTCACAATCCTGACCTAACCTCGGTGGAACTTGCAAGCTTGGAAGAGCTTCTTCTCTCAGAGGATTGGGAAGAACTGAATCATCGCTTCTACAAAGCTCCCAGCTTTGGGACGGGCGGGATTCGGGGACGTACCATTGCCCGGCGCGTCACTTTAGCCGAAAAAGGAACGCCGGATTCTTTTGGCTGTCCAGAACATCCGGCCACCGGGACGGCAATGATGAATCACCGCACCGTTCGCTTGGCAACCGCAAGCCTTGGAATGCACCTCAAAGAGTGCTTTCCAGGAAAAACCATTCAGGTAGCCATTGCCCACGACACGCGACACTTTTCCCAATCGTTTGCCCAAGAGGCGGCTCAAGTCCTTTCCCGGATGGGCATTGAGGTGATTCTTTTTCCCGAGGAGCGATCCACGCCCCAACTTTCCTTCACCATTCGATGGAAGCAAGCCCAGGGTGGGATCGTCATTTCCGCAAGCCACAATCCTCCTCACGACAACGGGTTTAAAGCCTATGGGCCCGATGGAGCTCAGCTGGTCGAACCGGATGCGGGGGCGGTGGTTGCCCGTTTTGATCGGCTTGCCAACCGTTTAGAAACACCCCAGTGGGCGGAATCTCGAGGGAAAATTTCTCTCCTGGGTAGGGATGGTGATCTGGCGTTTGTGGAAGCTCTCAGCAACGTGGTCTTGGAGCCGAAGCTTTTTGAGAGCGAGGCTCATAAGATTCAAGCGGTGTATACCCCTCTCCATGGTACAGGAGCGCGCATTTTCCCCCTTCTTTTTGAGAAATGGGGTGTGCCGCTTTTGCTTGAACCGGAACAGGCGATTCCGGATCCCCGTTTCCCTACGGTCGTCTCCCCAAACCCCGAAGATCCAAAAGCCTTCGAAAGAGCGCTCCGTTTGGCTCGACAAACGCAAGCCGACCTGGTCGTGGCCAGCGACCCAGACGCCGATCGGATGGGTGTGGCCGTAAAAACTCGTCAAGGTGACTACGAGCTTCTCACGGGTAACCAGATAGGCTCTCTCCTTGCCTTCTATCGTTGTGACATGCTCAAACGTAAAGGGCTTCTCACCGAAAGAAATGCCTCGCGTGCCGTCCTTCTAAAAAGCTTTGTAACCACTGATCTCATCAAGGCGATCGCTCATGATTTCGGCGTTCCATGTATCGAAACTCTGACAGGTTTCAAGTACATGGGAGCCAAACTCAGGCGCTACGAGGCAGAGCACGGAATCCTCTATCCACAGGAACTTTCGCCTGACGAAAAGGCAGGCTTCCAACTTTCGCAAGGACGCTTCCTTATTCTGGCAGCCGAGGAAAGCTATGGATTCCTTGGCGGCCATTACGCCCACGACAAGGATTCCCATGGTTCAGCTCTCATGTTGGTCGAAAGTCTTTTATGGGCTCGGGTTCATGGTCAGACGTTGGTGGAATACCTGCAAGGGATCTACCAGAGATACGGAACCTATAGGGAACGACTCATTACACTCCCCTTAGAAGGTCCTTCGGGCCTGGAAGAGGTTCAAACCCTTTTGGACAGTTACCGGGACACCCCTCCAGATCGCCTCGCGTCATTCACGGTAAAACGGGTGGTCGACTTCCAAAGGGAGGACATCTACGATCAAGAAGGAGATTTAGTCCCAAAGGAGCCGATGCTGGTTCTAGAACTCGAAGGGGATCGTCGAATCGCCATCCGCCCTTCAGGGACGGAGCCCAAAATCAAATTTTACCTGTTCACCCGCCAGGCATCGGGAAGCGACGTGAGCCTAGCAATTGGACGGGCAGAAAAGGAATTGGACGCGCTTTGGCAGGCGCTCCAAAGCGAAAACCAGAAGCGTCTTCCCCAGGACTCCCAATCCTTTGGGAAAGTACCATCCCAAGCGCCAAATGGTAGCTCCAGAGCTTTCTAGGCGCCCCTGGGCAAACGATGGAAAACTGCAGGGCCTAACCAACGTAAAGCCCGTGGTTGTCTCCTATCTATTCTTTTCTCACTAACCTTTTGCGGCAAGCTTAACGGGTTTCATGCATAGCCCCCCCTGGCTTCTCGATGTTATCATCGTTGGAGTTTACTTTTTCTTCGTTCTCCAGGTTGGGCTTCTCTCTCGCGGGCAGGACAAGGATCTCAAAAACTTCGCCCTGGCAGGACGCCGCATGCCTTGGTGGGCTGTTCTAGCCTCTATCGTTGCAGCTGAAACCAGCGCCGGAACCTTTTTGGGAACGCCAGCTGAGGGATTTGCCCTTCAAAACTACATGTATCTTCAACTTGCTCTGGGCACGATCCTGGGGCGATTGATCGTGGCTTCTCTTTTTCTTAAACCGTACTATCGCTACGGGGTGTATTCCATTTATGAATTCCTTGGCATTCGCTTCGGTCCTTTAACCCAAAAAGCGGCCTCGGCCACCTTTCTTTTCACGCGGGTGTTAGCCTGTGGGGCTCGCCTTTACATTGCCGCCGTCGTCTTGGCGGTGGCATGGAAAGTGTTTTTCCTAGGCGAAAGGCAGGATCTTTTCCACCAATGGCTTGTGTATGCAGCAGCCCTTTTAGTTCTTACTGTAGCAACTACCGTCTACACAGCAATCGGCGGGATTCGCGCTGTTATCTGGACCGACCTGCTCCAGGCCGTGTTGATGGTAGGGAGTGCCATGACGGCCCTTGTTCTTTTATGGCAAAGACTTCATGCGTCTTTCCCTGGGACGACACTTGGAAGCCTATTACCTCTTCGCGTCTCTTCCATGCTCTCTCTGGGCTTCCACTCCCAGACCAACCTCTCCGACAACCTTCGAGCCATTCTTTTGCAAGACTACACCCTTTGGGCTGGGCTTTTAGGTTCCACCTTCCTCACCATGGCGACGCATGGAACGGATCAGGACATGGTTCAAAGAATGCTCACCGCACCCGATGTCCGGAGGAGCCGTTATTCGGTGGTTGCCTCCGGACTGGTCGACATACCCATTAGCTTTCTTTTTCTCTCCATTGGTATCCTTCTTTTCCACTATTACCGGCTGCTACCCGACTCCCAACTCCCTCCTGACGCCAATGAAGTTTTTCCCTACTTCATTCTCAAAGAGATGCCCAGTGGCCTTCGTGGTCTTCTCCTGGCGGGGCTTTTTGCGGCAACCATGGGGTCGCTTTCGGCGGGACTTAATTCGCTAGCCGTTTCGTTTACACGCGACTGGTGGCCCAAGATAAAGGCTACTTCCGAGATGGATCAAACGCGGCTTGCTCGATATTTCACAACGGTCTTTGCCCTTTTCATTTATCTCATTGCATCCGCGATTGCGTACTTTGTGTTAACCCACTCCGGATCCCGGATGATTCCCATTGCTTTGGGCATCTTTGGGTACACCTACGGCTCTCTTTTGGGGATCTTTCTTCTTGGAATGGTCACGCGCCGCCGCGGTAATGACCGCGGTAACCTCTTGGCTATGTTGTGCGGCTTTGCAGCCGTCAGCTGCCTTTCAGGACTTCTCGGTGAGATAGCAACAAGCATCTTCGGCTCGCCCATCATCTTTTGTTCCCAACCGGTTATCTCTTTTCCCTGGAGAGTGTTGGCCGGAAGTTGCGTCACCTTTTTCATTGGCATGTGCTTCCGATCCGCAAAAAACGAACGAGAACTCATCTCGGAATGTAGTACGCCCGAGACTTTGAGTAAGGGGTGAGGCTATGGACCTAACGGAGGGACAGTGGGCCCTCGTCAAGCCCTTGCTCCCTGTAGTTCCTCGACGACCGGAGGGGCGGCGGCCTACGGGCGGATGACCGCGCCGTGCTGAATGCATCCTGTGGATCTTGCGAACCGGGGCCCGTGGAAGGATCTGCTGAAGCGATATCCCTCATACCAGACCTGTCACCGCAGGTTCTAGGAGTGATTGCGAGCCGGAATGCTGGGGCGGATCCTGCAAAACCCTGGCCGAGGATCTTGAGAAAACAGGGCCGACTGGATCTGGAGGAATGCTTTCTCGACAGGACTTTCATCCCGGCGAAAAAAGGGGGGCATGGGTGGGCAAGACCAAGCGGGGCAAAGGTTCGAAGGTCATCGCAGTGGCGGACCGCACTGGTCTTCCTCTCGCCACCTCGGTGGGAAGTGCTTCGCCGCATGAGATCACTCTCGTCGAGCCCATCCTGCAAGCCCGTTTTGTTGCGGAGAGGCCTCGACGGCTGATCGGCGACCGGGCCTATGATAGCGATCCGTTGGATGAACGCTTGGCTGCCCAAGGGATCCAGACGATTGCTCCCCATTGCCCCAATCACAAAGAAGCCTCGCACCCAAGACGGTCGACCGTTGCGGCGCTACCAACGCCGCTGGAAGGTGGAACGGCTCTTCGCCTGCCTGCAGAACTTCCGCCGTCTGGTGGTACGCTATGATCGTCATTTGACCAGTTACCTCGGTTTTGTGCATTTGGCCTGCATTGTGATCCTGTTACGATATTTTTGAGATGGCTTCATTTTTGAGATGAGTTCTAGAAAGGTCGTCAGAGGAGGCTGCCAAAGCCGGCTTGTGATACTTCCAACCCGTTGAAGGCGATCCGTTTCTAGCCACCATTTTTCA
>NZ_CAJNOB010000003.1 GCF_905250085.1 Candidatus Methylacidithermus pantelleriae | reverse complement strand
TTGCCTCCGGGCTTGTACCTGTGGGCGCGGGTACCATCCCATTTACGTCGGCTCCGGCAGGAGCTCGCATCCGGGTTTCATTGGGAAAAACCGGCGAGGGTTCCCGAGGGGTTCCCCCTATTTCTTCTCAAAGAGGGAGATTTTCGTTCCAGGGCAGCGCGGGCCTCGTGTTACCAGGAGACTGCAGCGGATGGCGCCTTCTGTCTGATTCTCTTCGGGAGGCTAGAAGCTGCGATTTACAAAGGAGGGATTTCCGGATACGCACAGCTTCACTGGGAGGCTGGATTTCTGGGGCAGTGGCTCTATCTGGAAGCAGAAGCAAGCGGGGTCGCAGGTACCGGTATCGGATGTTTCTTCGATAGCGAGCCATTAGCTTGGTTTGGTTTACAAGGCGGCCGTTGGCAGGTGATATATCACTTTTCCATTGGAAGTGCCCTACCAGATCCTAGGATTATGAGCTGGGATCCTTACCTTCAGTCCTGAAAGCGAGGATTCAAAAGCGGGGTGGGTCCGGGGCCGATACCCCTGGGCACCGCGTGTCAGAGGAGGGTTGGCGCAGAACTTTTGACAGAGTTCACTCCCGGGTTGATAGGTAGCTGAACCTGCTTGATGGAAGAGTTGGAGAGTCTTGGCGGGGTTGGAGTTCCCTGCGACAACGGCGCTCCACTCCCTTTGTGAATTCCCGACTCCGACGTTTTTTCGAAAAAAATTTTCCCCGCGAAAGGTCGGTTCACCAGAAAAAAGCCCAGATGCCTGGTCCTGGGTTACTACCCATGCTAAGGGGGGCCAAAAGGGCTTTTGGCCGGAAAACCCGCTCTTTTTGGAATCCTTGCCGCAACGAGCGGATCATAGAGAACTTGTCTTGCCACTGGGTTTGCTCACTTGTGGACGGCCAATCTTGTGGCTCAAGCCGTCGTTTCGAACAAAGTCAGTCTTCTTTGCCTAGACCTCCAACAAAGGTCAAGGGAACTAAAGAGGAGCCCGGGCAAAGGGATTTGACAAGTCTTTCCGTCTGAGGCTCTTCTAGAAGAGCGAGAAGCGATTTTTGGCCTGCTTGGACTTCTGAAGTTACTTACTATAAAAAAGGAGTGTTCAATGGCATTGACTAGGAAGCGAGGGAGCCGTCGCCGCCCGAGGCTAGAGATTATCCCTTTTATCGACATCATGTTCTTTCTCCTGGCGACCTTTATGATGGTATCGCTCACGATGATCCGAAATGAGGCGCTTCCGGTTCATCTTCCCAAAGCCAGCTCTTCGGTTCCGACCGATCCCAAAGACCGTGTCACGATCACGGTAGCGGCTCGAGGCGAGCTCTATTGGAACCGAGATCGAGTTTCTCTGGAGGAACTGCGAGGGCGGGTTAGCGAGTTAAAATCCCTCAAAGATCCCAAAATTTATCTGAACGCCGACAAGGATGTCCCGTTTGAGGAAGTTGTGACAGTGCTGGACGTCCTACGGAAGGATGGGATTTACCGGGTTGCGATTCAAACGGCTAAACCTTCAACGTCGAATCATGCACCGAGATGACTGGTTAGCCGCTGGCATTTCCATTCTGTTTCATGCCTGGATCCTTTTTGGTGGGATGGGGCTGTGGGTGGAACAGGCGCAGTTTGGGATGCTAAGTGGTGGACAATCGGCAGGAACGTCGAACGCTGCGCCCCAAGTAGACGCTGAGCTGGTGGAAGCTCCTCCAGAAGAAAATCCCCCGGTCGTTCAAGACGTTCCGCCCCCTGTTCAACCGAACGAAATTCCCGACATAACCCCACCCAAAGAACAAAAGCCTAATCTGTCGCCACCTAGCCATGTAAGGGCAGTCGCCAAAAGGGTCGCAATTCGGGGGACTGGCCGGTCCGGCATGGGAGTTGGCAAAAATCTTGGGACGGGTACCGGTACAGGAAGCGGAGTCATTGGGGCAGCTTACCTATATAATCCTCCCCCGCCCTATCCGCCCTTAGCGCAGGCGGAAGGTCGGGAGGGGAGGGTCATTCTTCGGGTCCGAGTTTCTGCGCAGGGATTACCGATCTCGGTTGGGATCGAAAAAAGTTCTGGCTATCGCGACCTCGACGAATCAGCCTGTCATTGCGTCCAGCGATGCTGGCGGTTTCGGCCGATGAGGGTGGCGGGAATTCCCGTGGAATCAGAGGTTACTGTCCCGATCCGGTTTCAATTACGCCGCGGCTAAAAGCATCGGCTGGGAGGGAGCCTTTTGGGGTAGGGCTACTGCCTGTCAGTGGTAGGTCTTTTTGAGCAAGCTAGGACGGAAAAGCGTAAAACGGTTTGCCCGTGATGTGCAGTTTACCCCCGCAAGGAGCGACTACAGCTGGATGAGGGCACAGTAGGGGAGATTTCCAAGTCGTTCCCTACCCCCAAGACCCAAAAGCTCTACAAGAAACGCCAGTTCTAGGATCTGGCCGCCGCAGGTTTGGACAAGCTTCGCTGTCGTGACTGAGGTCCCTCCGGTTGCCAGCACATCATCGATGATAACGACCCGTTCCCCTGGGAGAATCGCATCTTGATGGACAGCTAGGACTTCCGAACCGTATTCGAGCTCGTACGCCAGCTCGTACCTTTTGTAAGGAAGTTTGCCTCCCTTCCGGACGGGTACCACACCGGCTCCTAGGACATGGGCAACCGCACCCCCTAGAAGAAAACCGCGTGCGTCAATGGCGACCACTTTTTGAACATTTTTGCGGTGGTAACGCTGCGAAAGGAGCGTCACGACGAACCGGAAAAGCTGCCCGTCGCAGAGTACAGGAGTGATATCCCGGAAGAGCACCCCCTTTCGTGGGAAATCAGGGATGGTCCGGATTTTCGCTTTCAGTCGTTCCAGCGTGCTCTGGAAACGGGGCGTCACGAAACGGTGCTACGATCCTTTTTTTCGAGTTCTCGCCGGATTTTTTTGAGAGCAATATTCTGAAGTTGGCGGATACGTTCCCGGGTCACTTTAAAGCGTTTACCAATTTCTTCAAGGGTCATCTCCTCGTTACCCTCTAACCCAAAACGCATCGCCAGGATTTTTCGTTCTCGTTCATCCAGCTTGGGCAAGACTTCCAGCACGGTCTTTTTGAGGTTTTCCTTTTGAATCACTTCCGAGGGGTCCTCTGCTGTCTCATCCTTAACCAGTTCCCCTAGGGAAGCGCTATCTTCATCCTGTCCGATAGCTGCATCTAAGGAAGCAGGACGCACGGCGACCGACCGCAGCTGCGCCACCTTGCTAGCAGGCATGTCCAGCTCTTCCGCAATTTCTTCGTCGGCCGGGTCGCGCCCCAACTCTTCCGCCAATTGAGTCGCCACCCGCCGGAGCCGGGCGATTTTATCCACCAAATGCACGGGAAGACGGATCGTCTTGCTTTGATTGGCCAAAGCGCGCTTGATCGATTGTTTGATCCACCAGGCTGCATAGGTGCTAAGTTTTCCCCCTTTCTCGGGGTCGAACCGGTCCACTGCCTTCATGAGCCCAATGTTTCCCTCTGAGATGAGGTCCAAAAGGGGTAGGCCGCTCCCTGCATAATCATGAGCGATCTTGACGACCAAGCGCAGGTTGGCACGGATCATTTTCTGGCGGGCTTCCTGATCCCCTTCCTTAATGCGTTTGGCCAGTTCTACCTCCTCTTCCCGCGTTAAAAGCGGGATTTGGCTAATCTCACGGAGGTAAAGCTTCAAAAGAGAGTCGTTCTCGTCCATAAGGGTTAGTATGGGGTTCTAGCGCCCACAATGAAGGGTTCGGTTAGGAATGCAACCCTAAAAAACCGTCCTTTTTCTTTTCGCTCGACCTATAGGTAAGAAGAACCAGCGGGATCGTTTCTTCCCAGCATCGAACCAGCAAGGTAGTGCGAAAAAATTTTCTGGCGCTAAAGAAAAAATTAGATAGGTCGACAGGGAAGTTCAAGCAGCCGAAAGTCTCTTGCGGGCTTCCTCGGCCAGAGCCGTGCTGAGGTAACGTTCCCCAGTACTCGCTGCGACTGTCACGATCACTTTCCCACGGTTTTCCGGACGCCGGGCTACTTCCAGGGCCGCATGCACGTTGGCTCCCGAAGAAATCCCAGCTAAAATCCCTTCCTCGCTGGCAAGGCGGCGGGCCATAAGATAGGCTTCCTCGTTGGTGACCGTCAAGACCT
Source organism: Candidatus Methylacidithermus pantelleriae (assembly GCF_905250085.1). GTDB lineage: Bacteria > Verrucomicrobiota > Verrucomicrobiia > Methylacidiphilales > Methylacidiphilaceae > Methylacidithermus > Methylacidithermus pantelleriae. The sequence goes on along the minus strand of NZ_CAJNOB010000003.1, from coordinate 59,298 downwards.
CGTCCAGCACTTTGAGGTTTAGGTTTTTTGGTACAAATCCGGCGCCGATCCCCTGGATTTTGTGGGGACCAGGGCGAATCGGCTCGCCTCGGAGGGTCTGGGTAATGACCGCGGAATCTTTCGGTTCCACCGCAATGATCTTGACTTGCGGTTTGCGTGCTTTGAGAACTTCCCCGACCCCGGTAATCGTGCCGCCGGTTCCCACAGCTGCCACAAAGATGTCTATTTTCCCCTCGGTGTCTTGCCAGATCTCCTCCGCCGTTGTCCGGCGGTGGATGTCCGGGTTTGCGGGGTTGTCAAACTGCTGGGGAATCCAGGCGTTGCCGTATTCCTTTCGAAGCTCTTCGGCCCGCTCGATCGCTCCTCGCATTCCTTCCGCGGCGGGAGTCAGGACCAGCCTGGCTCCTAATAGGGCTAGAAGAGTTCGCCGCTCTATGCTCATGCTTTCCGGCATGGTAAGGACCAGGCGATACCCCTTCGCAGCTGCGACGAAAGCCAGTGCGATCCCGGTGTTTCCGCTGGTGGGTTCGATGATCACGGTCTCGGGGTCTAGCCTGCCCTCTTTTTCCGCTTGCTCAATCATTGCCATTCCGATCCTGTCTTTGACGCTACCCAGCGGGTTAAAGAACTCGCACTTTAAGAGCACGGCGGCCGGCACCCCAGCGGTGATGCGGCGCAGTTGGACCAACGGCGTCTTCCCTATGGTGTCGATGATGGAATCGTTAACCTGCACGTCTTCTTTTTCTCTATAGCTTTTGTAGTTTATTGCAACGGCAAAGTCTTTGTTCCCATGAGCTGGCGGAAACGATGACCAAAATCCTTATCGTCAAACCGAGTTCGCTCGGAGATATCGTGCAGGCCCTGCCCGTGGCCAGCGGTCTCAAAAGGCACTGGCCTGCGGCCAAAGTTCACTGGGTCGCTTTCCGGCCTTACGATGAACTTTTGGCTCTGCATGTAAGCTTGGATCGGGTAATTCCCATCCCGTTCCGGCGCTGGAACGATCAGCGCGGCTGGGTCGGTCTTTTACCGTGGCTTCGTTCCCTGCGGCAGGAAAACTACGAGCTTGTCTTGGATCTTCAGGGGCTTCTGCGAAGCGCGCTCATTTCTTTTTGCACGCGAGCGCCACGGCGAGTAGGGCTTTGGACGGCACGGGAAGCTGCGATTCTCTTTTATACGGAACGGATTTTGGAGCCCCCGGGTCTAGCCCAGGAAAAGTACTTAGAATTCCTGCGTCACCTCGGGATTTCCCCAGACCCATACGAGTTTGGGCTTGTTCCTCCGCCGGTAGCGATTGCGGGACTGGAGGGGAAAGCGTACGTGGTGCTCCATCCCTACGCTCGATGGCGAACCAAACTTTGGCCGTGGCGCTTTTATCAAGAGTTGGTGGATCTTTTGCCTGAGGTCTTTTTTGTGGTGGTCGGGGAAGGAAATTGGTTCCCGCTCCGCGGGAAAAACCTATTGGACCTTCGCTTTAAACTCCCGTTAAGCCAGCTTGCCGCCGTGCTCTCTGAGGCACAAGCCACAGTCAGCACGGATTCAGGGCCGGCCCACCTTTCGGCTGCGTTAGGAACTCCCACCATTGTCCTTTTTGGCGCAACCGACTGGCGGCGGATGCGCCCCGTGGGTAAGAACGTTTTTGTGGAGTATTACGCTGTCCCCTGCGCTCCCTGTGAGCGCCGGCGGTGCCCGCAGCCCAATCCGATGGTCTGTTTGTCCGGGATCGAACCTTCTCGGGTCGCTGCTCTCCTGCGCAGGCTTGTCGCGCAGGGGGATGGTACAAAAACTGCTAGAAACCGATTGACAAGGAGAACCTTAGAGATATGATCCTTACCAAGTCTTATGAGCATTTCAGCCACGTACCGGGATCGGAACCGCGTTTGGACTCCTGAGCTTGTTCTGGAGGAAATCCGAGCATGGAAGGAGGCCGGCCGGCCTCTGTATTCCCATTACATGCGGAAGCATTTTCAAGAGCTTCTGGCCGCCGGCATCCGCTATTTTGGAAGCTGGAAACAAGCGGTGGAAAAAGCGGGTATTTCCTATGAAGAGGTACGCCGGTATCAAAAGTGGTCTAAAGCCAAGATCGTCGAGACCATTCAGAGGCTTCACCGACAGGGGGTCGATCTTTCTTTTCGAGCCATGATGCTAGGTCCCTACGCCCCCATGGTCTACGCCGCGATTCGGCCGGCGTATTTCGGAAGCTGGAAAGATGCACTCACGGCTGCTGGTCTTGAGCCTGGGGAGATTTACCGGTATCGCTCCTGGACGGAAGAGCAAATTTTACATGAGATCCGCCGGCTGCACCAGATTGGCGCTGACCTTTCTTCGAAGCACATGGATGAAGTGGGCAACTCTCTTATTGCCACGGCCCGGCGTCGGTTTGGGAGCTGGGCAGAGGCGATCCGAAGAGCTGGGTTGGATTACGAAAAGATCCGCCGCCGGCGTCGCTGGACTCCCGAGCAGATCCTGGAAGAGATTCGGGCTTTTCACAAGGAGGGTTTGCCTCTGACAAGTACGGAGATCCGCCAACGATATCCAGCGCTATTTGCGGCTGCGTGCAAACCGAGGTTTTTCGGGAGCTGGCGCAAAGCGGTGGAGGCTGCATTGGGAAAGGACCAAGCCCGGCGTTCCAGCTTGCAAAAAGAACCGTCCGTCGGTTCCCGAATCTTTGAGCAGTCTCGCTAGGCCGATACAAAGGTCAGAGAGGCAGTCGTAGACAAAGATTTACCTGACTCCTGTTAGGTCCTTAGCCCTGAAGGAGCTGGCGGGTCCCAAGTTCCTCGCCCTGGGCGGGTCGAAAGTAAGACCTTGTCACTTCTTGGATGGCTTTCCACAGGGGCAGGACGTTTCTCGTAACAAGGTAATGCTCTTGGACCCAGCGCCGGCCCTCCTTGCCGAGACGCGTGCGCAGAGCCGGGTCCTGCCAAAGCTGGATAGTAACTTCGGCTAACTCCCTTGGATGGGGCTCCTTGAGAAGCCAGCCGTTGACGCCATGAACCAACGCTTCCGTAACGGCTCCCGTGCGGGTAGCAATCACCGGAAGTTCGTATGCCCAGGCTTCTGCGATCACGTTGGGGAAGCCATCCCGATCTCCGTCCGGGGCTGTGACTCCGGTAAACCAAAAGAGATGACTCCTCCGATAGGCCTTTTCGACATTCGAGTAGGGCAATTCTCCGGCAAGGGTTACCCAATGATCTAATTGGGCGGCGCGGATTTGGGCTCGGAGAGTTTTTTCTAGGGGTCCCGTTCCCACGATCACCCAGTGGAACCGTACCCCCTCTTGTCGAAGAAGCCGGGCAGCCTGCCACTGAATTTCCCAACCCTTTTTCGGGACGAGCCTTCCTACGGAAAGGATCCGGAGCTCTCCCCCCGGGGCGAAAGAGTCTCGGGGAGTAACGTCCGGGAGATAAAAAAGTCCTCTCCGCGCTAGAATAATCTTACTTGTGGCTCCCGGACAAAGTTTTACTAACTCTTGCTGGGCCAGCTGCGTGCTTGTATGAACGAAAGAAGCTTTTTCTAACTTAGGGAAAAGAAGCGCATCTCCCCCTCCCCGATAAAGGTCATAGGCATGGGCTCCAAAGCTAAAGGGCTTTCTACAGAGTCTGCCAAGAACGGCAGCCGCAGTGGCGGGAGCCGTCGCCCAGGCGCCGTGAAAAAGGTCGGGATTACGAGTCCGAAAATCCTTGACCCGGGCACAAGCAAAGAAGGTTCCCAATAGTGTCATGACGATATCCTGCCACTTGTTGAATCTGCCTTTTCTTAGCCAGTACCACGCGGAGCGAATCAGGGAGGGGTCACGTACCACCTCCCAGAGCAAGCGAATCGGCGCCACCAGGTATTTCTTTCCTGGTGCGGGGTACGCGGTAATACCCGGAGGCAAGGAAAACTCTGCAGGATCGACTGGACTTTTTCCCCAGAGGGAATGCACCTCGACTTGGGCACCGAGCGTGGATAGGGCTTGAAGCTCGCGCACAAGAAACATTTGGGACCGCTTGGGAAATTGAATGAATAGATAGATTACCAGGGGCCCTGGTCGCGAAGTTTGACTCTTTGGCCCCGTTTCATTGTGATGGGTTTGCTTCCGACGTTTGTCCACAAGGGTTCAGTTGTCTCGAAGGGGGGTTTTGGCCTTTCTGGAAAGAGCTTGAACCAGGGGGACCGAGCTTGGGTACGAGGACCCTGGATGGGTTGAAGCTCCTTCTTTCTCAGCGCACTTTCGGAGAATCAAACTGGGAGAAGAAACGATTTGGTCTACCCTCCGGACGACTTCCTCGGTTCCATATCGAAAACCAGTACGGAGGTTTCGGGAATACATTTCCAGGTTAGCTTCAAAACGTTGGAGAAGCTGTCCCGTAGGTCGCAGGGAGGTGGAAAAGTCGCCATAACCAAGCTCCTTTACGTACCAAGCATTTAAAAATTGTTCAAACAAGCACGCCACTGGGAAGCAAAAGACGGGCTTGCCCAGATAAAAAGCCTCACAGAGAAGATTGTGTCCCCCGTTAGCAATGACGTAGGCGCTTTGGGCCAGATCCTCGAGAATGCGAGTGGGGTGGAAAGCCCGGAAGAAAAGGTTTCCTCTTTTTTCTTCCTGGTTCTGCATTCCGTAGACGAGGACGGGTCGCTTGAGTTGTTGTAGGGCATCTAGAAGGCGGCGAAACGTAGGGCTTGTCTGATAGACAAGAACGCTTTCTCCCTCCGCCGGATGCATTGTCGTAACTTCTGGACGTAAGACGGGAGCATGGAGCTCGTAGTAGTGTTGGGTGGATGGCCGTAGGGGTGGGCGAAAAAAGGAGATGACTAAATGGAAACGGGTTTGATTGAAAGAAAGCCAGTCATGGAGCATGGCTAAATACCAGGAAAGCCTTTGGCTTGGAGGAACTGGGTACTGGCAAGCATGGAGAATGTGCGAGTGATCGAGCGAAAAGCAGGGAAGGCCTGCGACTTGCGCCGCGTATGGTAGAAAGAATTCCCGGTCGCAGACAGCACAATCGGGTCGCCACTGTTCGATCAGTCGCACAATCCTTCGCACGATTCCAGGTAACTGGCCATGACGCAGGACAATCTGGGCTACGGTTCGCGGCAGAGAAACTCGTTGTTTGCAGTGAACCGTTCGAAGAACCGGAACCTCAAGGCAAGGGTACTGGTTTCCCAGAAGTTGGGGAACCCGCCCGCCTCCCACCAGGAAAAATTCGTGCTGCGGAAGACGGGAAATGATCGCTAGAGTTCGCATCACATGCCCGTTAGTATTCCCCATGAGGCCGTAGAGAACTCGCGCCATCTCTCCCCTCTGCGTGTTGGGGCCCTTCGGTTCCCAAACCGTGATGGGGTAAAGGGACCCTACTTTCGGCCTGAACCCTATGAAAAGCTATCGGTTCTGGCAAGCTTGTAGCGCCATTGTGCTTGCGTTTATGATTCTTGTCGGAGTTTTCCTTGGACTAGGAGGGACACAAGAAGTATTTCCGTTCTATTCCTGGTTTCTCTTTGCCCGGGTTCCCGGACCTATGATCCGGTATGAACTTTTGCTTCTTTCCCTGGGCCCGGGGGCAGAGCTTCCCGCACCGTTGGCCTTGGAAGAGGCTACGATTGGGCAAGTGCCGCGCCCCCATTCGGTGGCAGCAGCCCAGCTGGTGCAGCGGTTAGGGTCTGCCTGCAGTCGAAACGATCGCGCGGAAGTGGCTAGGGTCCGGCGCATTCTGGAATTGAGCTACCTGCCGGCGGGTAGCCGGTACGCCCTTGTGCGGTTTCGTGTCGATCCTTTGGAACAGTGGTTGACCGGCAAGCACGAACCTGCAGAACTGGTAGGGACTTTTACCTATGGGAGTGATTAATCCCTGGTTCCGAAAAATTCGGATTTTTTTCGCAGGCCCCGATCGGAATTTTTGTCAGGATGCGCTGGCGCGACAGCGCCAATGTTGGGAGCGAGCTTGTCTCCAGCTGCGTTTCTTTTATGGTGCTCTCCTCTATCTGGCGGCAGGTCGCATTGCCCATTGGAGCGTGGAAACCGCGCGTGCCGTGGCCGACCCCCTCTGGCCGGTCCTGTGGCTACGGTGGGTAAAGGATTCTTGCGGCATTGGAGCTATCCTCATCCTGCACTTGGTGGGCGCGCTTTGCGCGGTGGGCTTTCCCCAAAAGTTTTGGGCGCGAGCCTTGGCTTTTCTAGGCCTTCTGGAATACGGCGCGTTCAACAATTCCTTTGGAAAGATTGGCCATAGCGAGCATGGATGGATCCTGGCAGGGTTTGTTCTTATGTTTCTTCCCGCGCGCACTAATGGGAGCCGGGAGCCGGAAGCCCGCAAGAACCGCCAGGTTTTTCTTCACATCTTTTGGACCGCTCAGGCAAGTGTACTCCTGACCTATTCCATGGCAGGATGGTCCAAAATCGGAGGAGCCCTGCTTCAATGCGTTCGGGGAGAACCCAGCTTGTTTTCCTTTGACGCTTTGTCACGACACATCGCAGCCCGGCTTCTCGAAACCGGGGTCAACAGTGCCTGGGGTCCTTGGCTCATCGCTCACCCTTGGGTCGGTTGGCCCGCCCTTTGGGGGGTCGTCTACGTTCAAGCCTTTTCGTTTTGGGCGGCGTTTCGGCCGCGACTCCGTGCTGTCTGGGCTTTGCTTCTCGTTCTCTTTCACCTCGCCAGCTTTTTTGCGATGGATATCTTCTTTGCCCAAGCGATTCTCCTACTTTCCGTGCTGTATCTTCCAGAAGGGCAAGACGGGGTGTTTCCTAAAAGGTGGGAAAGGCTTCTCCCGGTAGTTGGGGATCTTCTTTGGAGTTGGCAAGGATTACGAAGAGAAGCCCCCGTCAGAGTCCGCTCCCGATGAGAATTGTGATTCTCAGTGCAACGACCGGAGGGGGACACAATGTACGTGCCCATGCGCTCATCGAGTGGATCCATACACTCAATATCGGTCAGGCCACACTGTGGCTCCCTTTGGAAGAAAGCCACCCGTTGTATCGCTTCGGTGTTCGTTTGTACAATGGAATCCAGCGGCAAGCCCCGTTTCTGCACCATGGATATTTCCTTTTCCTGGAAATCGCTGGCCTGTTTAAGACAGCAACTCGAGTCGGTGGGAAAAAAACCTTTTTTGCCCGACTGGAGTCTGAAAAACCTGACGTTCTTGTGAGCGTTCATGGTTCGACCAATCATGCGTTTATGGACTTGGCGCGCCAGGTTTTACACAGGCGCGTTCGTTGCGTGACTTACTGCGGGGAGCTCTCTGGTGGCTACGGGTTTAGCCGGCATTGGGTGAACCCTGCCAATGATTGGTTTCTTTGCCCGGTAGAAGAAACGGCGCAGGCGGCGCGCCAACTGGGCATGCCAGAAAAAAAGGTCAAGAAGGTCGGGTTTCTTTTGCGTCCCTCTTTCTACTTGCCTCAACTTTCCGAGTCGGAACGAGCTCGGGGACGCTTGAAGCTTGGGCTTGGAGAGGATCGGTTTACGCTCCTTCTGGCAACGGGGTTCAATGCAGCGCAGCGGCATCTGGTTTTCTTAGAGGCGCTTGCTAGGGCCCGCTTGCCCATCCAGGCGATCGTTCTTTGTGGCAAAGACGTCCTTTTAAAAAGAAGAATCGAACAGTGGGCACGAACCCATGAAGAACTTCCTGTCGTCCCGCTGGGGTTCGTCCGGGAGATGGCTTGGCTTTTGCAACTTGCCGATGCGGTTTTGACCCGTCCAGGGGCAGGGACATGTAGCGAGGCCATCCAGTGTGGAACGCCGTTGCTTTTGGCAAGATGGGGAGGGTGGATGCCGCAGGAACTTTTGAACGTGCGATTCTGCTTAAACCATGGAATTGGGGAACCCGTGGGTTCGGCCAGGGAGTTGGTGGAACGGGTTATCCGCTGGATAGAGACTCCGGAACTGGTGCGAAGCGTACGGCAGCGTATGGAACAGGTGCGGCCTCGAGAGAGTCCTCCGACGTGGATCCAGGAGTTACTTCTTCCATAGGCATAAGCTCTTTTCGGTTCGAAACGGAGGGAGCCGGACCAAGCTTATCGGCAAACCAGAGATCCCAAAAAGGACTGGGGTTGTGAGCCGAGGAGCATCCGGGCAAGAGGGCCTGTCAACTCCCCTTTCTTTGCCCATCTCGGAGGCTCTGCCGGTCCTGGGTTCGTGGTTGAGGATCGTTTCCTGTGATGGGAATAAGGCGCGCTATGGTACGAAACCGTATCTTGGCCCTACGGAGGACTGTTTGGCTTGGTGTGGTATGCGCACGGGCTTTCGCTACGTCTTTTGCCAGCGCTTGTAGGGAGTGGGCAACGGGAAAGCTGCGACCCAAGGAGGCGATCCTTTTTCTATTGATGTTCGCTACTTGTAAGATTTTAGAAATCTTCCAAAAAGATCTTCCCGAAATTGCGGTCTACTTGGCTCGGGGACCAGAAGGGATCATTCGGATCGGGTTGGAACCTAGCCGATGGTTTCTCTGGATCGCGCTAGAAGGGGGAAAGGCATACGGGGGAACTCCTCCCGAACCAGGTTCGGCGAGAGCCGAAATCCTGTTTCGGGATGCGGGAGTTGCGCTTGGGGTCCTTCGCCAGAAAAGCGACGCTCAGGCAGCCATTGGTCTTGGACAGATTCGAATTGTCGGGTTTTTACCATTGGTGGAAAAATTGGAGGGAACGTTAGAACTTTTGCGCCGCGGTATCTTCCGCGCAGAGGCTGGGAAAGATGGTTCTCAGGAGGAAGCGATAGAGAAAGCGTAAGGACGACAGAAAGAGGGACTCGTCAGGCTTTTTTCCTAAGCTATTGTCCACGGGCATCTGGCCAACAATGAACCAATATTGTATTTCCCGAAAGCTCTTTGAGCGAGCCGCTCGAGTGATCCCTTGCGGCATCTATGGGCACACGAGCCCCGTTTTCACCGTTCCTGGGCGTTTCCCCTACTATGCAGTGGCGGCTCGGGGTTGTCGATACCAGGATCCGGACGGAAACTGGTATCTAGACTTTCTCTGCGGCTACGGTGCTGTGCTTTTGGGATATGGCTACCCCCAAGTGGAAGAGGCGGCAGCTCGGCAGCGGGAGAAAGGCAATTGCATGAACCATCCTGCCCCAATCATGGTGGAGCTAGCGGAAAAACTTCTGGAAGTTACTCGATTTGGTTCCTGGGTGGTCTTTGCGAAGAACGGGTCGGATGTAACGACTTGGGCGATTGCGGTAGCGCGTTTGACGACCGGTCGGAGGAAGGTTCTGAAAGTAGCAGGTGCTTACCACGGGGTGGGCGCTTGGTGTAATCCCACCGGCTACGGATTTTTGCCGGAGGAACGGTCCCACGTTCATGATTTTCGCTGGAACGATCTGGATTCCTTTCGAAAACTCGTGGAAGAGTACCACGGGGACGTTGCCGCGGTCGTTCTTTGCCCGTTTCATCATCCCTCCTACGGGCGATGCATTCTCCCGGATCCTGGCTTTTTCCCTACCGTGCGGAAAATTTGCCGGCGAGAAGGGATTGTTCTTGTCTTGGACGATATTCGAGCGGGTTTTCGACTTCACCGGGGAGGATCTCACCAGTGGTTGGGTATCGAGCCAGACATTCTTTGCCTGGGCAAGGCCCTGGGAAACGGATACCCCATCTCGGTGGCGATTGGCCGCGAAGAGCTTCGCGTAGCGGCAAGCCGTGTGTTTCTTACGGGGACCTACTGGAACAATGCGGTGGCTATGGCTGCGGCGCTGGAAATGTTAAAGATTTTGGAGCAGGAGCCGGTTGTAGAACATGTTCAGGAGGTGGGTAGGCGTTTTTGTCAAGGATTGCGGGAACTTGCGTGGCGCTACGGGTTTGACTTGCAGTGTTCAGGGCCACCATCGATGCCGTTTGCCACCTTTTCAGGAGACGATTCCTTTTTTTTGCAGCAAGAGTTTTGTGCTCGAGTAGCTGCGCAGGGAGTATTTTTGCATCCGCATCATAATTGGTTTATGTCGTATGCGCACAGGGATCTCGATATTGCAGAAGCTTTTGACAAGATCGAGATCGCCCTTCGCCAGTTGCGGGAGGGCTTGGTCAAGAGATAGGCAAGAGGGCCTTATTTTACCGCAAAGGAAGGTTAGCGTGCGCGCGGTTCGAATCGGTATCACGTTAGGAGACCCTGCCGGCATTGGACCGGAAGTGGTCTTCAAGGCGTTAGCGAGTCGCAAGATCCCCCGGCGGGGGGTCAATTACATCCTTTTGGGAAGCCAGAATGGCATGGAATGTGGCCGTCTTTCCAAAGAGTCGGCTCAAGCAGCGTGGGACGCTCTTGAGGAGGCCTTCCAGATGTGGCGGAAAGGAGAACTGGATGCATTGGTGACAGGACCGATCCACAAGGAGAATATGGCAAGGGTGGGTTTCCCGTTTCCCGGACATACGGAATTTCTTTCGGTACGGTGTGGGTTTGAACCCGACCGCGGGTTGATGTTGCTGTACCACCCAAAGCTTTCCGTCGCACTGGCAACAACTCATTGTAGCTTGAAAGAGGCCCTGCAGAAACTTTCGGTAGAGAAGTTCGTTCGCTTGGGATGGGAGGTACATCGATTTTTGGTCCTTTTAGGCAAACCAAGGCCTCGGATCGCACTAGCCGGGGTCAATCCCCATGCGGGGGAACAGGGCCTATTTGGACAGGAGGAAAGGGAGATTCTGGAACCGGCTCGAAAGGTATTGGCGGAAAAGGGGATTGAGGTTTCCTGCCCGATTTCTCCGGATGCCGTGTTTCGTCAGGCCTACCAAGGGCTATGGGACTGTGTCCTCTGCGCGTATCATGACCAGGGTTTGATTCCCTTTAAGCTTGTCGCGTTTCGCAAGGGAGTGAATGTGACCTTAGGCTTGCCCTTGGTGCGCACCTCACCGGATCATGGCACGGCCGTGGAGCTGGCAGGGAAAGGAAAAGCGGATGCTTCCAGTATGGTGGAAGCGATCCGCCTGGCGGTCCGGTTAACCCGGCAGCGGCGAGTTGTGTCGGAAGAAGATGGGTGGCATAGGCAAGGGCTAGGAGACTCCTTCGAATAGGAAGGGAGGGACCGGAAACAAGGGCATCTTCCCCGAGCCCCTAGGGACAAAGATGAATCTTTCCCACTTGCGTGGCATTCTGACTTACGTTCCGGAATTTCGAGATAAAACCTTCGTGATTGCGCTAGATGGGGCCGTCATTGCGCATGAGAACTTTTCCCACGTGGTGCTAGACCTGGCTGTCCTTCGGAGTTTGAACATTCGCGTGGTGGTGGTTCACGGAATTGGATGGCAATTGACCCAGGCGGCCAAACAATCGCACTTTACCCCTTCCAATATCGATGGGACAGGAGTGACGGACCGGCCCACACTTGAGCTGGCGATTCAAGTGGCCAACCATGTCACCCATCAAATTTTGGAGGCTCTGACCAGCTGCGATCTCCGGGCGTGCTACGCTAACGCGATCACCGCGTATCCGTACGGGATCCTTCGGGGAGTCGATCAAGAGTTTACAGGAAAAGTAGAGAAAGTCGATGTGTCCTTTCTTAGGGATCTTTTGTCCCACCAGATCATTCCGGTGCTTCCGCCGCTGGGATTTGACGGGGAGGGAAAAACCTTTCGCGTCAACTCCGACGGGGTCGCTCTCGCCGTTGCGGAAGCATTGGGCGCCACAAAAATCATCTTCCTCTGTTCGTATGCGGGGATTGAGCGCTCTGGCCGGCTGATTCGACAGCTTCCGGTTACCGAGGCGGAAAGCTGGCTAAAAAAAGACCGCCCTACCCTAGAACCCCATCTCCGGTCTAAGCTCGAACATGCGGTTCGAGCGTGCCGCCGGGGTGTGAGCCGGGTCCATATCGTGGACGGCCGAGTCAATGAAGCGCTTTTGACCGAGGTTTTTTCCCGGGAGGGAACCGGGACGATGATTTATGCAGACGAGTATGAATCGATCCGGCCGGCCAATAAAAAGGACGTTCGTGTGATCCTCGACCTCATCCGAGAGTCGATGGAGGTTGAGGAACTTGCGTATCGGAGCCGGGAAGACGTTGCCAATCGGATCACCGATTATTACGTCTTTGAGCTGGATCGGACGGTGGTGGGTTGCGTTGCCTTACATTCGTATCCTGAAACGGGTCAAGGAGAGATAGCATGCTTGCACGTAGCACGAGGACATGAAAACAAGGGTCTTGGACGCAAACTCGTTTCGTTTGCAGAAAACGTTGCTCGAAGCCGAGGGCTAAGACAGGTTTTTGCTCTCTCCACGCAAGCGTATACGTTCTTCCAGCAAAAGATGGGCTTCCGAGAAGAAACTCCGCAAATCTTGCCTGAATCTCGGAGAAAACGGTACGAAGAAAGCGGCCGTAAATCGAAGATTCTCGTGAAGGATCTGACAGGCTAGGGTGGCTTGGGGCCTTGGTCTCCTCGGGCGCGAGTCAGTAGATAGTGACAAGGCTCTGGGCAGAGAAGCGGGAGGGTCGTTTCTGTTTCGTGGACTTCCTGGGTAGCAGGTGACCAGAGGGGAATCCGAAGACATTCCTTGTGGCAAATCCGAAAGACCGCTCTTTGCCAGTCTTCCTGCGTAAGCTCCTTGAGGGTTTCATACAGGCCCGTCTGTCGCCGCGCAACCGTAGAGGCATCCGTTAATTCTAGTCTGCCTTCCTTCCAGAAGGACCAGGAGGCTAGGGCAGTCGGGTAGGCCCAGCGCAATGCCAACACGAGTGTCTCAAGAGGGAGAGGACCCCACTTCCAACCCCTAGAGAGACCAGGTGCTCCTCGCAAGGGACGAAAGCTTTGGAGGTCATTGCCACGGACAACCCCAAGGAACTCCTCCGACGATCCGAGCTGCCGGAGCGGGTCTTGGGGGGAATCTTTCCGGTGCAAAAGGAAATAGCCGGGTTCGATGCGAAGCTCCCCGATAAACCAAGGGCCAGGGTTAGTTTGGAGCCACTTTCGAAACTGGTCGGTTGCATTCACGCCATGAAGCTACCTGTTGGAGAATGACATCGACTATACCGGGATCTGTTCCTATGGGTTCCGTGTACCAGACCTTGTGTCCTCGAATGCTGTGCGGGCCCCCAAAGGGTTTTTTATTCTCAATCCCAACCAAACGAGGGATGTCCCGGTAGGTGTGGAGGCCCTGGGAAACAAAATAGGGCACAATAACAACAGCTTCCCGCTGGGTCCATTCCCACCACTGAGCGATGTAAGGAGCTTCATCCAGAAAGGCGGCATGGCACTCGCCATAGGATTTTTTTTGCTGAAACCGGTCAATCCAATGACGAACAACCTCACTGGACTCTTCGCTTAGGGATGTTCCATGCCCAACAAGGATAAGCGCGATTCTTTTGGGATCGACAGGGGCCGGATGTCCCTCCCACAACTGGTGGATCCGGTCATGAAGGACCCTTTCAAGCGAGGGATGAGTGCCAACCGGATCACAGTAAAAAATCTTGCGGCCAGCTCGGATAGTGAAGCGCCCTGTGAGGCCCAGTTCTCGAGGAAGAACTTCCTGGGTAAAATAGCCTTTGGCAAGAAAGTACGGCACCACAAAGATCGTGCTACTTTCCACCTGGCGCAGCACTTGGTGAAAATTGGGCTCTTCTTTCCAGAAACACTCATGGACTTCCGCAAACAAGCCCAGTTGCCGGATCCGTTGAGCGTTTTGATACACGGGTAGTGCCGACCAGGGGTTTCGAGAAGATCCATGCCCAGCTAGGACGAGAGCTGACTTTTGCCAATCGGCTCGGGGAAACTCCATATAGGCAAAAGGTACGCCGCTCTTGTGAAGGGACAACTTTGTTGGATGGTCGCTCGGCACTCAGTTTTGAGGCAGACCGGGTAAAAGAACGGCGACAACAAGATAACCCATGCCGTGCCAAAGAGATTTTTGTGAGATGTGCCAAAAGCCGGCGGTCGAGATCTGGACTTCTGGCTGTGTAAGGTCCTGTGGCGTGACCATAACCTGCCATCTTTATTTTCCCTGCGCCGGCGGCTCGCGTACAAGCTGGCGTGGCATGGTTCCTTTGGGGTGACAGCGGATGGCGTCGACCTGACGAGTTACCGCGTGCTCCTATTGCTGGACGCTGCAGGAAAGTCTGCCTGTGTGGAACCGACTGTTCTCCTGCGATTCCTGCGGCCTCGTCCTGGACCGGGAGGAAAGCGGTGCGCGTAATCCAGCGGCGTTGTGGACCGCAGGTACAAGATGTCTCAGGGCCGGACGTACTCCGTGCTGTTTCCGGCAGATCGTTCCGGAGGCAGTGGGAAGCCGCTAGCTCAAAAGCCAGTCCGCAAGGTCGCTGAGTCCATGCGGTGAGGGCCGGCACCAGGGAAAGCTTTCTCTCTTCCAGGTAGCAGTGCTTGGCTCTTGCAGGAAATAACCCAGGGTTGCCCGTAACGAGCACGCCTCGTTTCAAGCAAAGAGCTCGGATGGGTTCCCTGTGAAAGGCCTCAAGCTTCCACCGGGAGATGGAAGTAGCTCTTCTTGGGGTTTGCTGTGGATCGAAGTTGGGTTGAGCGTGCAGCATACGGTCGATCGTGTTTGCGGCCAAGCGAGTGTTTCGACGTTTTTGAAAAGACCCCTAAAGATTGAGGTGGCCATCAAGAGAATTCGGGATAAGATTTCCAACAGGTGTCGCACATCGTCGTATCTTCCGCGGGTTTTCCACTGCTAAGATAAGCCTTGGCCGTCCCCGGCGAAAGCAATCAAAGGGAGTTCTAGGTAGCCTTGTCTAGCGGGTAGTACTCTTTGCCGGTTAAAGACCAAGGTAGGCCTGAGAGCATGAATCCTGGTTGCTTGAAACAGGGGGCCAGGCAAAGGGAATATCTTTCTGCGGGCCGAAAAAATCGGCAGGATTGGCATGCGACACCAAAGCGATGCTTCCGTGGTTTCTAGCGCTTCGTTACCTAAGACCCCGCCGGAGCTTTGTATCGGCCATCACGCTCATTACACTTGCTGGCGTGGCTCTAGGAGTGATGGTACTGGTTGTTGTCCTTTCGGTCATGGCCGGTTTTCAAAAGGAGCTGGAAGCCAAGGTAATGGGTTTTCAGTCCCATCTTATGATTGTAAGCGATGGGATTGTGGAGCACCCCGAGGAGATTGTCCGGAAACTTTCTCAAGACCCGCAAGTGCAAAGTGCCTCTCCGTTCGTTATGGGCCCAGTACTGGCGGAATTTGACAGCCGCATCACCACGCCGGTGCTGCGAGGAATGGATGCACGCCGGCAAGATTGGGCGGCCCCGCTTCAAAGGTTTTTGGTTCAGGGAGACGCCAACTTAGAGGGAGAAGCGCTCCTCGTAGGGGACGAATGGGCTCGCCGGAACGGTGCCCGTGTGGGGAGTCGCGTAAGAATTTATGCTCCGCGACAATTGGAAAACCTGCGAAGCCAGGGCAAGTCGTCTCCCCAGCGGTCGGTGGTCTTGCCCACGGAACTGCAGATTGTGGGCATTTTTCATACAGGCCTTTTCGACTACGATGCGGGCTTCTTTGTGACGTCCTTGGAAAATGCCCAGTACCTTTACAATCTGGGTTCGGGTGTGCATGGAATCGCCGTAAGAATCCAAGAAGTCATGCAGGCCAGCGAATTACAACGCCGGTGGCAGAAGGAGCTAGGCCCCGAGCTTAGGGTGATGACATGGATGGATCAAAACCGGCCGCTTTTCACGGCGGTGACAGTCGAGAGGGTGGTGATGGCCTTTATCCTTTCATTCATTGTCGTGGTGGCAGGTTTTGGTCTTTGCAACACGCTTATTACGGTAACGGTGCAAAAAACGCGAGAAATCGGTCTTTTGAAGGCATTAGGAGCCACCGACGAGCAAGTCATGGGAATTTTTATTCTCTACGGAGCGGTGGTGGGCGTCATCGGAAGCTTGGCTGGACTGGTTCTGGCGATACTGGTATTGCAACTGCGAAACTCTTTCCGAGATTTTCTCGCGCGGCGTCTAGGCATTGACCTTTTCGCTCCGGATGTTTACCACTTGGCAGAGATTCCAGTGGACATTCATTGGGGGCTCGTAGCAGGGGTAGTGGCGGCGGCGCTTTCCATTTGCGTTCTGGCCGCTTGGATTCCTGCCCTCCAAGCGGCGAGGCTCCCACCCAGCCGCGCTTTGCGATATGAATAGGGACAGGATCACCAAGGGACTAGAGCCTGGGTGGTTCCAGGGTGGAACGGGTGGAAAGCCGTTGAGGGAGGTGCGTTTTGGGGGAGGTGCTCTTGAGGTAGCGCAATGGAGCGGGAGCCCGGGAAGCCCGCTTTTGGAACTCGTCGAAATCACGAAAAGCTACCCAGTGGGTCGTGGGCGGCTCATGGTTCTCCGGGAACTGAACTGGTGTTTTCGGTCCGGTCTCTGCTACACCATTGAGGGAGTGTCGGGATCGGGCAAGACGACCCTTCTGCATGTGGCAGGGGGGTTAGAACCCCCCGATTTTGGGCAAGTACGATACTGTGGCCAAACCCTTGCCTCGCGTTCTCGAAGAGAACTCGCTCTTTGGCGAGCTGGGCAGGTCGGATTTGTCTTTCAAGCTTATCACTTGCTTTCCGAGTTAACGGTTTGGGAAAACGTCGAGCTTCCTGCCATGCTTGTAGGCCGGAACGATCGAGCCCAAGCGATCCGGCTTCTTTCTGAGTTTGGATTAGAAGACCGTGCCGAGGATCGGGTGTATGAACTTTCCGGAGGTGAGCAACAACGCGTCGCGATCGCCCGGGCGCTTCGCAACGATCCGCCCCTAATTTTGGCCGATGAACCAACGGGAAATTTAGACACTGCGACGGGTGCGCAAATCCTTGAGCTTCTGCTTGAGGTGTGTCGAAAGAAAGGGAAAACCTTAATCGTGGTTACCCACGACATTCGAATCGCCGAGCGAGGAGACTGCCGGCTCAAATTGGAGGGGGGAAGACTACAGGAAATCGGAAAGCCCGCGGGCTAGCCAGGATGCACTCGGGAAAGAGAAGCAGTCAAATGCGCTGAGTCGTTTATGGAAATCTACATTAATGGGGAGTATTACCAACCGGAGGATGCGAAGATTTCTGTCTTCGACCACGGTCTTCTTTACGGAGACGGGGTGTTCGAGGGGATTCGAGCCTACTATGGACGGGTGTTCTGCCTTCAAGAGCACCTCCAGCGGCTTTACCAGTCCGCCAAAGCCATCCTGCTTCGGATTCCTTTGCCGCAAGAAAAACTTTTGAGGGCAGTTTTGGAAACCTGCCGACGTAACCGGATTGAAAACGGTTACGTTCGCTTGCTCGTTACCCGGGGAATTGGAACGTTGGGTCTCAGTCCGGAATCCTGTCCCAGTCCGACGATTGTCATCATTGCGGACTCGATCCGGCTCTATCCAGAACGACTTTACCAAGAAGGGCTTAGCCTGGTGACGGTTCCAACGCAACGACATTCGGCCGCCGCTCTAAGCCCGGCCATTAAATCGCTCAATTATCTGAACAATATCCTAGCGAAAATTGAGGGATCCCTTCGGGGAGCCCAGGAGGCCATTCTTTTGTCGGAGGAGGGATTCGTCACAGAGTGTACCGGAGAAAATCTTTTCGTAGTAAAAGGGGAAGAACTCCTAACCCCCCCAGTCTGGGCAGGGGCCCTGCCGGGGATCACCCGGAAGGTGGTCATGGAGTTGGCTCGAAAAAACGGATATTCGGTCCGGGAAGAGATTCTTACGCGCTACGATCTTTTTGTTGCCGACGAAATTTTTATCACGGGAACGGCTGCAGAAATCGCCCCTGTTCGTGAGGTCGACGGGAGGGAGGTAGGTGATACAAGGCCCGGCCCTGTGACACGCGACCTTATGGAAAAATTTCGTGAATTGACCCGGATCGAGGGAGTGCCAATATATAGCTAGAAGGCCTCAAAAGGGCCCCAGACAAGGCAGGCCGCTTATGTCCTCTTCCTTTAAGTGCCATTTTTGTGGTGCGCCGGCTACTGTGCACGTGACACAGATGATCGGCAACAAGATGCAAAAGATCGACCTTTGTGAACGGTGCGCCACCGAAAAAGGGGTTTCCGACCCCCAGGCGTTTGCCTTCGGGGAGATTTTGGGAGGAGTTTCTGCCGAATATTCCGCTGCCCGGCGTGCAGAACTTACTTGTCCCCAGTGCGGTTTTACCCATACAGACTTTAAAAAGACCGGCCGACTGGGGTGTCCCGCTTGTTACCATACCTTCGCAGGGTTGTTGGACTCTTTGCTTAAGGACATGCACCGCGACACGGTGCACAAGGGTAAAATCCCTCCACGGTACGCTCGGAAGCGATACTACGAGATGAAGATTCGCGATCTGAAGGAGAGCCTCGAAAAAGCTGTGGCAGAGGAAAAGTACGAAGAGGCTGCCCAGATTCGGGATGCAATCGAGCAGCTGCAGTCGGAGTTGCGCTCGTAGGGTGCTTGGCGAGCAATGTGCCCGTTGCTTCTCGGGGGGGGTCATCGGGTGTCAGCCGGCGTGACCCAAGAGCAAATCCAACGGCCCTTCTTGTTCCAGGTAAAGGGCCTGTTGCGAGGTGGGGAAAAGGAAAAGGGCCGAGAGTTGGCGAGGTGGGTATGTTTATACGCCCCCCAAAGGCTGGGTGGCTTCCGGCCAAACAAGATGGTTTCTTTTCTGGAATCCTATTCCTTTCACCGGACTTCCTTTTCTTCAGGCCCTTCCGATTTAGGCTGAAAAGGATAGCGGCGAGCGGGCAAACCGGACGGGTTGGAATCTTTTGAGATTTCTTTGGGGGACCAGAGAAATGGTGGTATTCTTCCCTATCAATGGTAGCAAATCCGCGATGGCCTCCGGAGCGGCCCCATAACAACCCAGATCCCTTCCCTTGGTTTCTGGCTGTGCTGGTGGCTTTTTTTTATTTTGCCGCTTCCTTCCGGATTCTTCGCTACCTTTGGGGCTGGTAGGGCATGAGCTAGCCTATTCCCTAGGAGAGTAGGCTGGCCGGTCGAGACAAAAGCTTTCCGCAAGACATTTGGCCCCTCCCCTCACGCAGCGGAAAGACTCACCGCCTTCCGCACCTTTTCGACCTGACCGTAACTTCCCAGAAGTTCCGCCCGGTTCACTAAGAATTTCGCGTATTCATCCATAAACACTTTACCCGGTTTGCGGAAGTCGTACTCCTCCGGGTGGTCTCGGAAGTACTCGCGATGAACGCGGGTCCAGATCAAGCGGCCATCGGTATCAATGTTGATCTTGGTAACTCCCAGCTTGGCTGCCGGGAAATATTCTTTCGGATCCACTCCCGAAGCCGATGGATCAAGCTTCCCCCCCGCTGCATTGATCCGTTCGATCTCCTCTTTGGGGACGCTGGAACTGCCGTGCATAACCAAAGGAAATCCCGGGAGTTTTTGCTGGATTTTCTGAAGCACATCAAAGCGGATCGACTGTTTACCTTTAAACTTGTAAGCACCATGACTGGTCCCAATCGCTACGGCAAGGCTGTCACAGCCAGTGCGTTCGACAAATTCCTTCGCCTGGTCAGGATCAGTTAAGCAGGCATGTCCCTCTTCCACTTTTACGTCTTCTTCGACTCCGCCCAGCATCCCTAGTTCAGCCTCAACGCTAATGCCCTTGGCATGAGCTCGTTCAACGACTCGGCGGGTGATGGCTACATTTTCTTCAAAGGGTAGATGCGAAGCATCGATCATTACCGAACTGTAAAACCCGGATTCGATGCAATCGTAACACGTTTCCTCGTCCCCATGGTCCAGATGCACGGCAAAAATGGTATCAGGATAGATCTTTTCGGCGGTTCGAATCATCGCTTCCAACATCCGCTTATCCGCATATTTTCTCGCACCCTTGGAAATCTGGATAATAAAGGGTGCCTGCGCTTGGCTATGCCCGCGGAAAAGCGCTAGGGTTTGCTCCATGTTGTTAATGTTATACGCGCCAATGGCAAAATTCCCGTAGGCCACCTTGAAAAGCTGAGCCGTTGTGACAATCATGGTTTCCTCCTTCCGATGTTGTTACCGATAGGGACCGCCTCGTATCGAGGCTTCAGGCAGAAATTGTTCTTAAAGTATGTATCCATTCCCGCACACTGACAAGCTGGAAGACTAGGGTTTTCTTAAGGTCCTGCCGGATATCGGGCTCGAGAGGGGCACCTCCTGGAGGTCCCCTACGATTTTTGAACAAAAGGGCAGAAGAGCCATCGATCCGATGCATGTTTTCGCAAGGCCAAGCTAAAGAAAAACGAGTCTCCTTCCGCTCCGCTTGCCGAAACGCTCACGGTTTGGCCGGCCCTCCTTGCACCACTTGAGGGGAGCAAAACCTAGTCCCAGCTCTTATGAAAAGGGTGTCGCACAGGTTGGATGATCCAGAAAAAAACTTTTTGGCAAGGGTGCGCTTTTTACAAAACAAAGGGTCCCATGGCTTCCCTTTGTCCTCTTTGGTTCTCGACAGCTCGAGCCAATTGCGGAGCTTTTTTCGACGGCGGGCCTTTCTGTCGTCGCGTATGAAAAATGAACGCTTGACCTAAAAGGTCCCTCCAAAGCCGGTAGGACCTAAAAAAGCTTTAATGCTCTTTTCCGGTGCGTGGCCAGCGGCCCGTTTCCAACGCTTGTCGAATCCCGCTTGCTTCCGTCAGAAGTCGTTCCAGCTGATCGCACTCGCTCGATTCCAAGGCTTGTCGCACCAGTGTCAATTCCTCCAGGAAGGTGTCGAGAGCCTCCACAAGGGATTTTCGATTCCACCATAGGATTTCTTTCCACAAAGCGGGACAAGAAGCGGCAATCCGAGTGCTATCTCGGAATCCCGGTCCCGCGATGGCCAGAGCTTCCCGGTCCACCCATCGTACCAAAGCCGCTGCGAGAAGATGGGGGAAGTGACTAACTTGTGCGACCCATCGGTCATGGACTTCTGCGCCAAGAAAGAAAACGCGACATCCTAACGCCTCCCAAAATAGGGTGACCAAACGGCGAAATTCTCTTGGCAGCCCGGGCTCGGGACATACGATCGCAACGGCTCCGTCGAAAAGACGACCGTGCGCTGCCTCAAATCCGCTTTTCTCGCTTCCCGCCATGGGGTGGCTTGCCGCCCAGTGAGCCTTGCCCGCAAGAATCTCTTGTAGGAGCTGCACCACTGGTACCTTGACACTGGCTGTATCCATGACGAGGGCTTTCGGATCAAGAGCCGGCCGAATCTCTCGCAGCACAGGTTCGATCGCCCCTGGCGGCACCGCTAAAAGAATCAATTGAGCTCCTCGAACCGCCTCTTCTGCACTGGCGGAAACCACGCACCCAAGGGCGGAGCTTTCTACTTGGTTCCGGACCAAAGGGTTTGCATCGTAGACCACCAGGTCCTTGGCAAGCAACCGATCGCGGATCGCCCAGGCAATCGATCCCCCAATAAGCCCCATCCCAATAACTGCTACACGCGATACCGGCCAGAAGTCACTTTCTGGGGTGTGGCACATGAATCCTCACTCCAAAGGGGACAAGCCGTTTTGGACAAGACCGGTGAGAGCTTCCACAAACCTTTTCATCTCCTCTGGAAGTCCTATGCTCACCCGAATCCATTCCGGAAGCCCGTAGCTCTCCATGGAGCGAACGATGATTCCCAAAGGTAGGAGACGTCGAAACACCTCCGTTCCCTGTCCGACTTTGATCAAAAGAAAATTCGCCGAAGACGGAACGTAAGATAAGCCTAGCTTCGCCAAAGACGCTTGCAGATCCCGGAGGCCCGTTCGCACGATATCACGCGTGCGTTGGATATGCTCCCTATCCTCAAGGGCAGCCTCGGCAGCAACCTGGGCCAGCATGTTCACGTTAAAAGGTTGGCGCGCTCGCTGAAGAAGTTCACAAATGGGTACCGGCGCAATCCCATAGCCAATCCGGAGACCGGCAAGGCCGTGCGCCTTCGAAAAAGTCCGCAAGAGAACCAACGATTTTCCTTCGAGAACCCACCGAATCGAGGGAGGCGGATCCTCCAGAAATTCATAGTAAGCTTCATCCACTACGACAATCACATGGTCTGGCACGCCCGAAACAAGTTCCTCCAGCTCGGCGGTTGGCACCCGGGTGCCGGTCGGGTTATTGGGGTTAGCCAAGAAGATTAATCGCGTTGCTGGACCCACGGCTTGAAGAAAAGCCCTAGGACGAACAACAAAGTTTTCTTCCTCGACGATTCGAAACCGGACGCCGAATAGCTGCGCCATGAGGCGATACACAAGGAAGCTGTAGCGAGAAATAAGGATCTCGTGGACACCGGGACGCACAAAAGTATGAAAGAGGAGCTCGATAATCTCATTGGACCCGTTCCCAAGCACGATATGTCGGCTTTCCACCTGGAGGTGGTCGGAAAGCTTTCGAATCAGCCGGTAACCCGATCCGTCTGGGTAACGGTGGATCTGAGGCAAAACGCTTTTGATGGCGGCTAGCGCTTTGGGAGAAGGCCCCAAGGGGTTCTCATTGGAAGCAAGCTTGATGATCTGGGTTGGCGTGAGTCCTAACTCCCGAGCGACCTCTTCAATAGGACGTCCAGGTTCATAGGGTACAAGCTCCAGAAGATAAGGATTTGCCAGTCTCTGTATCTGTTCCTTTAGGTCCATTGCGGGTATCTCGATGGGGTTACAGTGGCCGACATAGCTGCGAACGCGTGTGGCCCCTGACGCCTTAAGGGAAATACATGGGATGGGGACCTCATCGCAAGCGCCCGCTGGCCGTTTCGGAGTATGGTATTGCCTTAGTCCGGGGAAGCGTCAGGAGTCAATGTTTGGCTGGAGGAAACTTCCCCGGCGCTCCTCATTGCTTGCTTTGTTTTTCCTTTTCCCACCTACCGGGCGTTGCCATCGAGCAAGGAAACCGTCCAGATCTTTCGCGTGACCAGAATCGACCATTCTCAAAGAAGATGTAACCGAGGGCAACGGGCCAAATCGGTTCGGGGACGGCACCGGCTTGGTGGAGTAGGGGACGCCACACGGGCCGGAATGCCCGAAAAAACGGTTGATGGTTTTGTTCAACTCGAAGATGAGATTTTTAAAAAACCTTGCCGGCGGATCCCGGGGGCTCGTTTTGGTTCAAGCAGTGGGGCCAATCCTCTTTGGGATCTGGCCGGAGAGGCGTAACGAAAAACGGCCGACCGTTGCAAAAGGAAAAACCAGCTTTCTTGGGTCACATGGGGATTGCCGTGGTCCCAATTGGGAAGGGAAGAAGATCGCTCTGTGGTTGTTTTCTAGCCGTGGCAGCGATGGGCAACGCCCAGAATAGGTAGGGGAGTCATGACGGCTTTTCGTAGGATTGGGATTATCACCGTTACTGTCTGGCGGTCGCTTGGGTGCGGTTTTCGATAGGCCTAGGGAGTTTCTCTCCACAGGGGAAAGAGAGCTGGTATGGCAAGCAAAGTTTGGAGAGGGGTTAGACTCAACTGATCGGTTGTTCGACCTGGGTACTACCAATCCATCTTTCCATTTCATTGGGACAATTCAAAGTATTCCAATCTTTTTGATATATCGGAAAAGAGCTCCTCTCCCGGAGGTGCGGGCCAAGCAAAATGTTCTTGCGCGCGAGCCTAAGGAAGGATTAGCTTTGGACTGTGGTTCATGGCAGAGAAGCTGGGTACGATTCGCGGATTGAAGGGAATGTCGTCTGGACGACGCTAGAGGCGGCTCTTACCTGGATGCGGAAAAATTCCCTCTGGCCGATGCCAATGGGCCTAGCCTGCTGCGGCATCGAACTTATGGCCGCCGGGGCGTCCCGGTTCGACATTGCGCGCTTTGGATCCGAGGTGATGCGGTTTTCCCCTCGCCAATCCGACCTCATGATTGTCGCTGGGACGGTTACCTACAAGATGGCTCTCTCGGTGAAACGGATTTACGACCAGATGCTGGAGCCCAAGTGGGTAATCGCGATGGGAGCTTGTGCTTCTAGCGGGGGGATGTATCGTTCCTACGCTGTGCTGCAAGGCATTGATCAGCTGATTCCTGTCGATTTATATATATCAGGGTGTCCGCCGAGACCGGAGGCTCTCCTTGATGGGCTGGTTCGACTCCAGCGGTTGCTAGAGATGGACCCGAAGTTGTGGCGCCGTCCATCGGGAGTGGAATTGGCGGCTTAAATTGGGTCAGGCGGACTTCCTCAAGCAGTGAAGCCAGAACTGGCCTCAGTCCTAGACACGTTACAGGCTCGTTTTGAGCAAAAAACCTTTTCGGTTCGAGAGTTCCGGGGGGAAACAACGGTCCAGCTGGACCGTTGGATTGTTCGGGACGTTGCCCGTTTTCTCAAGGAGGAGCGAGGGTTTCGTTTTCTTTTGGATATCACAGCTGTGGATCACCTCCCTGAAAAGCCTCGGTTTGAGGTGGTTTACCATTTCTATCATTTGGATCTAGGTCTTCCTCTTCGGATAAAGGCGAGGGTACCCGAAGAAGACCCTACGGTTCCCAGTCTTGTTCCTGTGTACGCCACAGCCAATTGGCACGAACGGGAGGCATATGACATGATGGGCTTGCGCTTTGAGGGGCATCCGGATCTGCGGCGGATTCTTATGTGGGAGGGATACCCGTACTTTCCTTTACGCAAAGATTTTCCTTTGGAAGGCAAGTGGAGCGACGAAGGAGAGATTGCTTTTTCAAGACCGGCTCCCTTGGAGGGGGGGCCTTTTGTTTCGCAACCCGGTAGAAAACTTGCTATGGAGCGGGAGCCTCGAGCGCAGCACGTAGCTAAGGAAGAAGAGGAAGCACCATGACCCAAAGAACCGAATTTGAGATGGGAGATCCATTGGCACGAGGGCTAGATCTAGCCCGGTCGGTAGAGCCTTTCGGCGAAAAATTTATCCTTAACATGGGGCCGTCCCATCCGAGCACGCATGGAGTTTTGCGCTTAGTACTCGAGATGGATGGAGAGGTGGTCACTAAAGCAACTCCAGATATCGGTTATCTTCATCGAGGGGATGAGAAAATTGCCGAGAACATGCATTATCACCAGTTTATTCCCTACACCGATCGTCTGGATTACCTGGCACCGCTTGCTAACAACGTCGCGTATGCTTGTGCAGTAGAAAAACTCATGGGCTGGGAAGTGCCTCCCCGGTGTCAGGTCATTCGGGTGATATGTTGTGAGCTAGCCCGCATTTCGAGTCATCTTTTGGGTCTGGGAGCCTATGCCATGGATTGTGGGGCGACGACAGCGTTTCTCTACACTTTTACCGAACGGGAGAAAATTTACAGTCTGATCGAAGAGCTCACGGGAGCAAGGTTTACCACCAGCTATACCCGCATCGGGGGCTTGGCCAGGGATTTGCCGAGCGGCTGGGTGGAAAAGGCACAGGCATTTGTCCAACAGTTTGGCGAGAAAATTGATGAGCTCGACCGGTTTATTACTCGGAATCCGATCTTTGTGGAACGGACGGAAGGCGTGGGGATTATCCGTCCGGAAGATGCCGTTGATTATGGTCTGACAGGGCCGAATTTGCGGGCAAGCGGTGTCAACTACGACATTCGGAAGAAACATCCATATCTGGGCTATGAAAAGTACGACTTTGATGTTCCACTAGGAAGCGTTGGCGATTGCTATGACCGGTATCTTGTGCGTTTGGAGGAATTACGCCAAAGCCGGAGAATTTTGCAGCAGGCGTTATCGGACATTCCGGATGGGCCGATCTGGGTAGCGGATGCTAAGAATTGTCTTCCGAAGAAGGATGAAGTGTTAACGAAGATGGAAGAACTTATCCATCACTTTATGATCGCAACAATGGGAATCAACGCCCCGCCTGGAGAAGTGTATTTTGCGGCCGAAAATCCGAAAGGAGAGCTGGGATTCTATATTTATAGTAAGGGAGGGGGCGTGCCGTGGAGGTTAAAGATTCGTTCCCCGTCGTTTGTGAATTTGAGCATTTTGCCTAAGCTTTTGCCTGGGAATCTCATTAGTGATGTCGTTGCGATTCTTGGGAGTCTTGATTTCGTGATGGGAGAGTGTGATCGATGAGGAAGGAGAGCCTCGTTCGCTGGTGCTGGGCAGGGCGCTGGGGGATGATGGGCGTTCTGGCTTTGTGTTTAGGATGCTCTCGTCTGACGAATGAAAACTTATCCCGAGTTCGAGCGGGCATGGCAGAGTCGGAGGTGAGGGCGATTTTAGGGGAGCCTGCGGAGGTCCATTCGGCGGAAGCTTTTGGTCTCGGGGCCAAGACGTATGTCTACCAGAATGGGAAGTCACGGGTGGAAATCATTTTTGTAAACGGTAAGGTGTTTGTCACACAAGGTAGCTTTCAATGAAGGAAACGGTTGAGCAACGAAATGGCGTGAATGCTGGGACGACTTTTCCGCAAGATTGGGAGGAACGGGTGGAAAAGGTCATTGCGCAGTTCCCGGTGTCAAAACGTAGCGCGTGCCTGCCACTTTTACATTTATGGCAAAGCACGTTTGGGTATATTTCGGAGGAAGGAGTTCAATGGATCGCGGCGCGGCTGGGTCTTGAGCCCATCCATGTTTGGGAGCTCGTGACCTTTTATCCAATGCTTCGGCAGGAACCTGTGGGGAAAGTCCATTTTAAGGTATGTCGAACACTGTCGTGTGCCCTGGGCGGGGCGGGCGAGCTGTATGAGTATCTGCGAGGGCGGTGCAGGATGGGCCAGCCCGATGAGCATGGGGTGTGCCGGAGCTCTGACGGGGTATATTCGATGGAATGGGTTGAGTGTTTGGCGTCATGCGGAACACCCCCGGTTATGATGGTCCACGATGAGTTTTACGATCGAGTCACAACGGAAAAAGCAGAAAAAATTCTCGAGAAGTGGGCGACGGAACGGTAGCGTGCTATGGCGGTCCAGGAGTACAGACTCATTCTTAAGCACATTGATGAGCCGGGATATACCACGGATATCCAGTGCTATTTGCGTCATGGTGGCTACCAGCAGCTCCGGAAAGGCCTTGCGATGCATCCCGACGAGATCATCCGCGAGGTGAAAATTTCCGGGCTGCGGGGTCGAGGAGGGGCCGGTTTTCCCACTGGAGTAAAGTGGAGTTTTATTGATCATACCAAAAACACAAAGCCCGTATACCTTATTTGTAATGCGGACGAGTCGGAGCCCGGAACATTTAAGGATAAGCAGATTATTTATAAAGATCCGCACCAGTTGCTGGAGGGAATGATCCTTAGCTGTTATGCGAATCGAGTTCATCTAGCGTACATTTATATCCGGGGAGAGTTTGTCGAGGGGGCTCACATTCTTGAGAGGGCCTTGGATGAGGCGAGGCAACACAACTTTTTAGGGAAAAATATTTTGGGAAGCGGTTACGACTTGGAAATTTACATTTTTCGAGGGGCTGGTGCTTATATATGTGGTGAGGAGACAGGACTCATTGAATCGCTCGAGGGCAAACGCGGTTACCCAAGGATTAAGCCCCCGTATTTTCCGGCGGTTTTGGGCTTGTACATGTGTCCCACGATTGTGAATAATGTGGAGACTCTTTGTAATGTGAAGCATATCATTGAAATGGGAGGGGCCGAATACGCGAAGCTCGGGCGCCCGAATAATACGGGGACGAGGATCCTTTGCGTGAGTGGAGATGTGGAGAGGCCTGGTTATTACGAATTTGAGGTAGGGAAGATTACGTTTGGGGAGCTTTTGTATGAGGTGTGTGGGGGGATCCGGGGTGGGAGGAAGCTTAAGGCGATTATTCCCGGTGGTTCTTCGGCCAAGGTTCTGAGGGCAGGTGAGGTCTACCGGATACCGGAGCGGAAGCCTGACGGGTCTTTTGAGACGCGGGACTATTCCCTAGAGGACCTGAGAATCGACTTCGACACCTTGGCAGCCGCAGGGTCCATGGCCGGGTCGGGCGGAATTATTGTGTTAGATGACAGCCGGGATGTGGTGGAGTCTTTGCGGAATATCGCTACGTTCTATGCTCATGAGTCCTGTGGTCAGTGCACTCCGTGCCGAGAGGGCTCGCTATGGATGAAGAAGATCCTGGATCGCATGGCTAGTGGCAGGGGGCGTCCCGAGGACCCAGATCTTTTGGTGAGTATTGCGCAGGGGATTGCGGGAAGAACGATTTGTGCTTTTGGTGAGGCTTGTGCCTGGCCCGTGGAGAGCTTTGTTCAGAAGTTTCGCTTGGACTTTGAACGGGCTGGCGGGCGTACCTCGGACAAAGCGGTAACTTGCGCGGGCCAAGGGGAAAGTTAAGATAGGGGGAAAACGATGGCGCTTATTAAAAATCCCTTTGACCACGATCTTCCGGCCCCTGGAACACCCCTGGTTAACGTGCAGCTCGACGGGGAATGGGTCCAAGTACCGAAGGGGCTTAACATCATCGAGGTAGCCAAACGTTTCGGAAAATTTATTCCCCATTACTGTTACCATCCCAAGCTTTCCATTGCCGGTAACTGCCGCATGTGTCTTTTTGAGATGGGAATGCCTCGACTCGGTCCGGATCGGAAGCCCATAGTTGACGCCTCGGGAAGACCCCAGATCCAGTGGAATCCCAAACCCCAAATCGCCTGTGCGACGGGTGCTACGGAGGGGATGGGGATTCGCACGGATAGTCCTCTAGTCCAAGAGTGCCGGAGGTCGGTGCTGGAGTTTCTCTTGATCAATCATCCACTCGATTGCCCGATCTGCGATCAGGCCGGGGAATGTTTGCTCCAAGAGTTTGCGTATGATTTTGGACCCGGGAAAAGCCGGTTCGTGGAAGAGAAAGTAAAGAAGCCCAAGAGGGTGGTCGTGGGAGATCGGGTGATTCTGGACGATGAACGCTGTATTCTGTGCTCACGGTGTGTTCGCTTTGCACGTGAGATTGCCAAGAACGATGTTTTAGGATTTGTCCAGAGAGGAAGTTACACGACTCTTACGGTCCATCCAGGACGATTGCTGAATGATAACTATTCTTTGAATACGGTGGATATATGCCCGGTTGGGGCGCTTACGTCGCGAGATTTCCGCTTTCGGATGAGGGTCTGGTTTCTCGAGCAAACGCCGAGCATTTGTGTAGAGTGCGCAACCGGATGTAATACCATTATCTGGAGTCGCGAAAATCGGATCTATCGGATCACGCCCCGGGTTAATGAAGAGGTTAATTCCCATTGGATGTGTGACATTGGCAGGACAAGATTTCATGAAATGTACGATAAAAGAAGAGTCGTTCAGCCGATGATTCGAGTTTCGGGTGAATTATTTCCCCAGGTTTGGGAAATTGTGTTCCAGAAACTTATTGAGAGGCTAAAGGGGATCGAAGGGTGCGAGCTGGCGATTTTAGCGTCTGCCCGCCTTACGAACGAAGAGTTGTTCCTGTTGAAGAAAATTCGGGACCTCCTTGGAGGCACCGACGTGTTGACTGCTATTGTTCCTCGGGTGGGAGAGGCGGATGGGATCCTGCGGAGTGCTGATTGCAATCCGAATACGTGGGGAGCGCGGACGTTCGGTTTTGACACCGGGGAAGAAGGATTGAGCCGGCTTCGGGAGGCTGTGCGCACAGGGGATCGCAAGGCGTTGTGGGTGATTCATGAGGATCCAGTGACAGCTGGAATTTCCCTGGAGAATCTTGGCAAGCTGTCGCTACTTGTTTGGCAAGGCTTGATCCCTGGAGAGTCGTTTGAGAGAAGTGATTTTGTGTTGCCCGGCGCAAGCTTTGCCGAGAAAGACGGAACCATGGTAAACATTAGTGGTCGACTCCAACGCTTGCGAAAAGCCGTTGCCTGTCCAGGGATGGCTCTGCCCGACTGGCAAATTTTACGGCAAATGTATCGAAGGTTAGGAGAAGCCGAGGTCGCCTCTTCCATCGGCGAAGTATTCGCTATGATGGCGCATGAGGTTCCTTTGTTACAAGGACTACAGTGGAAAGACGTGGGCGATCTTGGTGTTCAGCTCCGGGTGAATGTCTGCTAGGACGACCCCGCCGTAAGGAGCCTCGGAACCGAGAGATCGTATAAGAAGGGGATTTGCCATGGTCTTTTTTTTGGCGACACTCGTGAAAATTTTCATCGTGATTGGAGGCCTTTTATTTCTTGTATCTTATACGGTCTTCGCGGAGCGAAGAATTTGCGCTGCGATGCAGGATCGCATCGGGCCAAACCGAGTGGGGCTTCCCTTCACCAAGGTTTCCTTCTTCGGTCTTGGCCAGCCGATAGCCGATGGGATTAAGCTTCTTGCCAAGGAGGCCTACACTCCGGGGCATGTGAAGAAGTTTTACTACCAACTTGCCCCGATTTTGGCGATGGTTCCTCCTTTGGTAGCTGCTTCCGTCGTACCCTTTGCGAGTACCAAAGAAATTCGTATCCCGGGAGTGGCCGAACCGATTCCCTACCCAGGAGTGATTGCCCATCTTGACGTGGGACTTCTTTTTGCGTTTGCGATCTCTTCCTTAGAGGTTTACAGTCTTGTATTGGCGGGCTGGTCCTCCAACTCGAAATATCCGTTGCTCGGGGGATTGAGAGCGAGTGCACAGATGGTTTCTTATGAAATTGCACTCGGTCTTTCATTGCTGCCTATTTTTCTTGTAACCTCTACTCTCAATCTTTCTAGCATTGTGGAATTTCAGATCGAGAAAGGATGGCTTCTCTTTCCCTTCATCGCTCGTTCGCCTTCGTTAAGGATGTTTTTGTTGTGGCCGTTTCTTGTGCTTTCTTTTGTCATGTTTTTTACAGCTGTGTGTGCCGAGACGAACCGTGGGCCGTTCGACCTTCCTGAGAGTGAACAGGAACTGGTGGGAGGGTATAACACCGAATATGGCGGCATGAAGTTTGGGCTTTTTTTCCTCGGGGAATATGCAGCGTTGATCGTAGCCTCGGGAATTCTCGTGACGTTGTATTTCGGTGGGTGGAGTTTACCCTGGGGATGGTTTGCCGGAAGGAATCATCCGTGGTGGTTTGTTGGGGTTCAGGGCTTGGTATTTCTTGTTAAAATATGCGTTTTCCTTTTCGTCTTTATTTGGATTCGGTGGAGCTTGCCCCGGTTTCGCTACGACCAGTTAATGTCATTGAGCTGGAAGCGGTTGTTACCTGTGAGCCTGGGCAATGCGATGGCTGTGGCAATCGTGCTGGCCGTTTTTCGAGGAAATGTGTGAGAGGGTTTGTGGGGTAAGCGAGGGCCAACGAGCCGATTTTGATGCGGAAAGAGTGAGAGCCATTGCTGGAACAATCGGCGAATACCCAGATGGAGAATGGTTGTTCTTTGGGCTAGGGCCGCCTCGGATCGAAACGAGCTCGCGGGGCGATGGAGGGGAGAGGCCTTCGCACGAGTGGCTCGGACCGGCTTTTCGATTGGGTGTTTGAGCGCGAGTGTATCGAAGTTTCGTGGCATCCCTCGGAGTCGTCCTTTTGGCGAGACTGGGTCAATTGCATGGCTTTGCAGAAGCCGGTTGCAAGGGGTCTTCGGACAATCATAGCGGCGATGGCAACGGTTGCCGGTCGGTATTCTGGTCAGAGGCTGATGGAGGGACATAAGAAGTTCGGGAACGGATCCCAAAGCTCGCGATAGAGCGGGTTCGAGGGTTCCAGAAGGCCTCCAGACGCGAGTCGGTCGGAATCAAGGAGTTGTCTTTGCCGGCTCGCCTTCTTTGGACCCGTGGTCATGGGTATCCTTGGCGTAGGGCGAGGTGCAAGAAGTGTAGCCCACTTTTTATGAACCAACGAGCCTCTTTTGCCCGCCCCACCCACCTTCGTTTGGGTCCTAGCATGCAGGGGTCAATTCACCCAGAGCAAGCGTGGAGTCTTGTTTGACAGCTTCGTCGGAGAGAAGTATGACAATTCGTTCTCAAGTATCACAAGTCTCACGAGGGTTTCGAACACTATGCTTGGGCTTTTTTTTGCAGCGAACGCTTGGCAGAGCGTCCAGAAGCTTGGCGAAAGCCGGTTGCCAGTCGCGGTCTATTCTTTGGTCGCCACGGTAGGAGGGCCTCGACTGGACGTAGAACTCCTAGCCTCCCTGGGAACTGACCTCCACCAGTGGGGGGATTCTGGAAGCTACCCTCGAAAACTTCTCTGGCATTCGTTTCTCGTCTGCCAGGGCTTGGGGGTTGAGGCGCTGCACCGAAACCCTTGGATTGAACGCTTTATACCGGTTGGGCATTGCTGCGGGCAACTGCGTTGGGGGGGCAGGGCGCACGCAAAAGGGGCTGGTGTGCACGCATGGCTTGCTCTGTTGGCTGCTGCCAGGATGGTGGGTTTGATTTCAAAAAAACTCGGGCGATCGGATCCATCTCCTACGGCCGAACATGACAAGAGAGCTCATCCGTATATCGGATGGCGGCTCGAGCTTGATGGGCGCTACCGGTCCGATGTAAGCGCTGTTCCAGACCCAGCACTCGTTAGTCAGCATCCGCCGCTTGGATGTCGAATCAGTCGCTACGGCCTTCATATTCTAAGCGTCCTTCAAGATATAAGCGGTTCCCCTCTACCCGAAGCGGGATGTGCGAGGGGTAGCTACTGGCATGGGGGATCGATCGATTTGGGCGATTTTTGCTCTACCCGGCATTTTCAGGAGCAAGGGCCACGGGATGCCGAGGTAACGGGAGCCAAGGTGGGATTTCTGGACCCATGGGATTGGGTTCGTCTTACCCGGGAGTTTGTGAAGACATGACACGGCGAAAGCTTTCAGTTCCGGTTACCTCTTTGGACAAGCAAGTGAGGTCCCTTCCGAGTAAGGCTTTTTACCCATGATTCGAAACGTTTCGGTCGGACGGCGTCCTTCTGGTTCCTTTGAATATGTGCTAAGGCTAGCACATCTGACTGGAGGCTATCGTTCCTTTGTCGCCTTTGAAGATGTGTCTTTTGAACTCTATCCGGGTGAAATCGTAAGCCTCATCGGTCCCAACGGTGCTGGCAAGTCGGCACTTCTCAAATGCATTGCAGGGATTTTGCCTCCGTTTTCCGGCAGGATCGAGTGGGGAAAAGAAATCACACTGGGTTACCTTCCCCAAGGGGTCAAGATGGATCGGAGCCTTCCTATAAAGGTAAGAGAGTTCCTTTCTTTGCGACTGGCGCCCCAGGCATTTTCGCTCTTCCAGCCGCTCGCTTTCGATGATCGTTGGAAGCAGTCGCTGGAAAAATTGGGAGTTGGCTATCTGGCCGAGCGGACCCTCAACGAGCTATCAGGAGGCGAACTTCAGCTGGTTCTCTTGGCCTCGGTATTGGCAAAAAGGCCGGGTCTTTTGCTTCTGGATGAGCCCTTTAGTGGTATGGGACCGGGTAGCCAAAAGGACCTCGGGGAGGTGCTGGCCCAGCTTCGGGAAGAGGAAGGGGTGGCGACACTTTTAGTTTCTCATGATCTCCACCTGGTCCATCACATTTCTGACCGGATTTACTGCCTGAACCGTACATTGTGCTGCCAGGGCACACCTTCCGAGGTACTAAAAGAGGACAACCTGGCCAAAGTGTATGGGCGCAGGATCGGGGCGCTTGGCTAGGCGTCTCCAGGACCAAAAAGCCGGATCAATGCAAGCAGTAGGTTGGGATGTAGGACAGCTGGGGGTTGCGTTTCTAATCGGTGCCACTTGTGCCCTGTTAGGGGTGTTTGTGACCACACGCGGGATGGCTTTTTTGGCTGACGCCATCGCCCATGCAGCGTTAGCGGGAGTAGCGGTGGGCCTTGTTGTCCAACGCTGGGTATTCGGGCAAGGAGGAGAAGAACGAAGCTGGATTCTCCAAATCTTTTTTGTAAGCTTTTGCCTCGGCCTTGCATTCCTGGTGCAGTGGCTGGTAGAGAAAACCGATCTGCGTCCAGATACCGTTATCGCTTTTTGTTTCACGGGTAGCGTAGCTTTGGGGGTAACCGTCTTGCATCGCGTAGCCGGGCCCGAAACACTTGAGAAATGGCTTTTCGGAGCCATCGAACAGACCGATTGGAAGGATCAAGTGATTTGCTGGATTCTCTCAGTCGCAAGTTTCTGGGGAGTCCTTCGGTGGTTGGGACCGCTCACGCTTTCCGCTCTGAATCAGGAGCTAGCCATTGCTGATGGAATTCCCGCACGCCGAGTTGATCGGCTCTTGGCTCTGGGAGTCGGACTTGTGATTGGAATAACCCTTCGCATGGCCGGAGCCTTACTTGTGACAGCCCTTTTGGTGATCCCGGCTAGCACCGCTAGACTTCTGGCCCGGAGCTTTCGAGTCACTCTTGTTGGTTCGGTCTTGATCGGAAGCCTGGCAACTTTGGTCGGCGCATGGGTTTCGCAAAAGACGAATCTACCGACGGGAGCGGTTATTGTGCTCCTTCAGGTAGGCCTTTTGGTGGGATCGCTGATCCTTCGTGAACTCAATCAATGGCGAATTCGGCTGGGCGATCCGACTCTTTCTGGATGAGGAAAGGAGAGCCAAATCTTTCAACCTGCGGGAGCAATGAACACGGCATGGGGAGCGAAGGCCCAGCAGTTGGTATTCCACAGGTAATGGGCACCACTTGCCCCCACTTCCGAGGTGCGTATCCTCGTGCAGCCCATTTTAAGAAAAAAGTGGCATGGGGGTAGACAAACCGAAATGCGTTTTTCGCCTCTCTAGGTGGTGTTACCCAGTTTTTGCTGGCCAAATCCTATTAGGTCCGCGCCTCCTCCCAAGACCGCCCCATGTGCTAAGGTAGCTTCTTTTGTTGCCCGTTTCGCAAAAATGGGGGTAGTCTTCGGTACATTGCCAAAAGGATCATTCGGTGTCAGTGGAGACACTGGATCCAAACGGGCCACACCAGGCGCCCCGTCTTGAGGTCCACTGGGCCGTACGGCCCTTTTCATCTGGTAGGCTTTTCTAAGCACCTCGTGGCAGCCTACGCTCGACTTGCTCCCAGTCGATGATCTCCCAGATTGCATCCAGGTATTCTTGGGGGTCACTAAAGATCTCCCCTCTAGCGTGCGGGTTCATGTCCAGTGCCACGATCGGGGTAACATGCCAAAGGATGGGGCCGCTTTCCGACACGCTCATGAAATTGAAAAGCTTACCGGAAACGTGGTCCAGCACCGTCCAAGCCCAGCCGGAGGACGCCGCAAGCGCGCTCGCATACAAATCTGCCTTGTAGTTATCCACCGAGCCAAAATCGCGGCAAAGAAAAGCTTGAAGCTTCCCCCCTGGGCCTCGCTGGTCCTCGGGACTTCTCCCTAGCATGCCAAAATAGGTTTCGTGGTTCCGTACGGCGGCCAGCGTCTCTGCCAAACGGAGTTTTTTTTCTGCCAGGCTTTCGGAAACGGGGACCGCCGCCTTTTCTACGTGAGGCGGGTGCGACAGAGCGTGCAGTTCTTCCCATAATCGATTGGCTTCTTGCACGTAGGAGCTGTAGAGGGCGAGGTGGCTATCGACCAGCTCGGAAGGAAGACGAGCGGTTATCCCCTGCATTTGGGCACGAAATTGAGCAGCTCGGTCAATAGCGATGGCGATCATGGACCCCTTTGCTTGTCCTTTCCGAGGACTACGGAAGCCTTTTCCAGGATGTCACAACAATTAAAGCAATTCTTAGGCAGTTGCAAGAATACTTGCAAGAGTCTTTTTTTTTTCATAAAATGTAAAACAAACGGTTTGGGCCTTCCTTCAGGAAGGCACAGAGTTTGGTCTCTGGTTGTGTTCATTGGTTTACAAAGGGGGAAAGGGATGAGGATTGCACAGGTGGCCCCGCTTTTTGAAAGCGTTCCTCCCGTGGCTTATGGCGGGACTGAACGAATTGTATCGTATCTTACCGAGGAATTGGTACGGTTAGGGCATGAGGTTACTCTCTTCGCAACTGGGGACTCTGTAACCTCGGCCAGATTAGTCCCGATTTGCCCTATGGGTCTTCGATTGGATCCTAATTGCGTCGATCGATACGCACACATTGTGGTGCTCGTAGAGACGGTCTTTTCTCAGATTGATTCCTTTGACGTGGTTCACTTTCATATTGATTACTTTCATTTTCCTCTTTTGCGCAGACGCTGGATGCCTAATCTGACGACGCTCCATGGGAGGCTAGACATCCCGGACTTGGTCCCGTTATACCGTACCTACTGTGAAATGCCAGTTGT
This sequence comes from Candidatus Methylacidithermus pantelleriae, assembly GCF_905250085.1. Classification (GTDB taxonomy): domain Bacteria; phylum Verrucomicrobiota; class Verrucomicrobiia; order Methylacidiphilales; family Methylacidiphilaceae; genus Methylacidithermus; species Methylacidithermus pantelleriae. The sequence continues at coordinate 23,511 of NZ_CAJNOB010000003.1, read as the reverse complement.
TTCTATTTCCCATGCACAACGTAAACCGTTGTCTTGGCTCAACTGGCTGGGGACTGTTTATCACGGCTTGCCAGAGGACTTGTATCGGCCAGAGTTTTCTTGCGGGGAATACCTAGCGTTTTTAGGGCGGATTTCTCCCGAAAAAGGGGTGGATCGGGCCATTGAAATCGCTCGGAGAGCGGGCATGCCCCTGAAAATTGCAGCGAAGGTAGATCCGGCTGACCGTGAGTATTACCAACAAAAAATTCGTCCGCTTCTCCGGGAGCCTATGGTTGAGTTTCTGGGAGAAATCGGGCAAAAGGATAAGAATGAGTTTTTGGGCAAGGCCTATGCCCTTCTTTTCCCCATTGATTGGCCTGAGCCTTTTGGTTTGGTTATGATCGAAGCAATGGCTTGTGGCACACCGGTGATCGCTTTTCGGCGAGGTTCGGTTCCGGAAGTGATGGAGGACGGTGTGACCGGCTGGATCGTGGAGGATGTGGAAGGTGCCGTAAAGGCGGTTGCTAAGGTCGACCGGATTTCCCGGGTTGAGTGCCGTCGTGTGTTTGAACGTCGGTTTACTGCTGAGCGAATGGCCCTGGACTATCTGAATCTTTACCAAAGGGTCACACAGGCTTTGGAAAGTCGCGATGGCCTGGGTCCGGTGGGTCCGGTGAAGGTAAAGGTTGCCGCCTAGCAAAGAGGCGAATCGACAGCAAGCCAGAAAGGCTTAACGAAGGAGCCATTCGATTGCCGTCCGATGGGCTTGGGTAAGGCGGGAGGGGTTTTGCCAACAGGGAGCTTCCATGGAGCAGGCTTCCGAAACGCCGTCCCCTAAGGAAGAGCGTGCAATTCGCTTGGCTTCGTATTCCGAGCCCGAGCTCGGCGAGATGATCGACGAGTTTTCGATCCGTGCTTCGGGTGGGGCTGCTGCAGAGCGATCCAGGGTTCTCAAATGCGGGGACCTGTTTGCCGTAGCCGATAGCTTTGGCGACATGCGACCAGAGCTCGTGCGAGAACAGGGGCTTTACTACAAGGGGACGCGTTTTCTAGCCCAATGGCAACTGGAACTGGAAGGGGGTCGCCCCTTGCTTTTGAGCTCAACTGTGAAAGAGGACAATGTGCTTCTGGCTGTCGACTTAACCAACCCAGATATGGAGCAGCAGGACGGCCGGTGGGTTCGTCATGGTACGCTCCACATGTTCCGATCGAGATTTTTATGGAAGCACGCGTGCTTTGAACGGCTTCGTGTAACCAATTACGGCCTAGCCCCTGTATCGTTTGGAATTGGTTATGCTTTCGGAGCTGATTTTGTGGACCTTTTTGAGGTCCGAGGGCTCAAAAGAAAGCGACGGGGTTCTCTCAGTCCCCCTAAGCTTGAGGAAGGCAGCGTAAGTGTTACGTATCATGGGTTGGACGGGGTTACGCGGGTCGTGCGCTTGGTGTTTTGGCCCGCGCCGCAACGTCTTGAGGCCAACCGGGTAGTCTGGCAAGGCCGCCTCGTGCCGAAAGCGGAGTGGACGATCTTTGTTACAATCTTTTGCATGGTTGACGAAGCCCGTCCGCTGATTCTTTTTTACGAGGCTGCCCTTTCGGAGGCCACGGAAACGGTAGCGGCTCGGAAGCAAGCAGGTTGTCAGATAGTCACTTCCAATGAGCAGTTCAATGACTGGCTCAACCGGTCCCTATCGGATATCCATCTGATGATCACTGAAACCCCGGAGGGACCCTATCCCCATGCCGGCATCCCATGGTTTAGCACTCCTTTTGGCCGAGACGGGATTATTACGGCCCTGGAGCTTCTTTGGGTCAATCCAAACATTGCCCGAGGGGTGCTGGCGTTTTTGGCAGCGACCCAGGCGCAGGCGGAAGATCCAGCTCGGGATGCCCAACCGGGCAAGATTTTGCATGAGATGCGAGATGGGGAAATGGCGGCCTTGGGTGAGATTCCCTTTGGTCGTTATTACGGGAGTGTGGATGCTACCCCGCTCTTTGTGCTTCTTGCTGGGCGGTTTCTGGAGCGAACCGGAGATTTGGCCTTTCTCCGTTCTTTGTGGCCAAACATTCAAGCAGCTTTGGAGTGGATGGATCATTATGGGGATCGGGATGGAGACGGATTTGTGGAGTACCTGCGAGAGAGCCCGAAGGGTCTTGTGCACCAGGGTTGGAAGGATTCGTCGGATGCCATTTTTCATCGCGATGGCCGTCTCGCGGAAGGGCCTATCGCGCTGTGTGAAGTCCAGGGATATGTATTCGCCGCTAAGCAGGCGGGTGGGCGGATCGCTCGGCGTTTGGGGTACGAGGAGATATCGATTCGCCTGGAGCAGTCCGCAGAGCGGTTGCGGCAGCAGTTTGAACAGGCATTCTGGTGCGGCGAGCTTTCCATGTATGCGATGGCTTTGGATGGGAAAAAGCGTCCTTGTTGTGTGCGAAGCTCTAATGCCGGGCACGCTTTATTTGCGGGGATTGCAACTCCCAATCGGGCTCGTAGGGTTGCTGAAGTGCTCTGTAGCGAGGAGATGTTTTCGGGTTGGGGGATCCGAACCATAGGAAGCGCGGAGGCTCGCTTTAACCCGATGTCGTATCACAATGGGTCGGTGTGGCCTCATGACAATGCTTTGATTGGAAAGGGACTTGCTACGTACGGCTTTCGGGAGGAAACACTCAAGATTCTAACAGGCCTTTTTGATGCTAGCCTATTTATGGATCTGCACCGGTTGCCGGAGCTTTTTTGCGGGTTTCGAAGGCGGCCGGGGGAAGGTCCGACACTCTATCCGTCGGCCTGCGTTCCTCAGGCATGGGCAGCTGCTAGTGTTTTCTATCTTTTGGAAGCCTGCTTGGGCATGACGATTCACGGCGAAGAAAGGAGGGTGGTTTTTGATGCGCCGCGATTGCCTCCTTTTTTAGAAAAGGTGCAAATTCGGAACTTGTCCGTTGGGGAAAGCGTGATTGACCTTTTTCTAGAAAGAAGGCCTGCGGGGGACGTGGGAATTGATTTTGTCCAGCGACAAGGCACGGCTGAGGTAGCGGTGGTCAAAAGAGGGGGCTGAGGGGAGGATCGGCTCTTCCACACTGCGCTTGTACGAGTAGTAGAAAACGCGTACAAGTCATACAAGGCAGTGGCGACGGGCTAAGGGAGGTTTATGGTAGCCATGGCAGACCCGGAACTGGAAGATCGGAAAAAACGGGCGGAGAAAATTATCGCTTCCCCGGAAAGCTACAAAGTCTGTGAGGGCTGCGATTCGATCGTAGGAGCAAAGGTGACAAACTGTCCTAACTGTGGAAGTTACCGGTTTGATAGCTCCGTAGAACGAGTGGTTGAACAGGCCCGCATTTTAGGTTCTCGGCCTTCTCGTTCTATCTCCATGACCGACTATATGTAAGGAGGCCGAAGGAAAACGTCGGACCTGGTTAGGCTTGGACAAAGAGCTCCCATTGGTGCGGCCCGTTTTTTTCCCTCAAAAGTAGGGGTGGAGCTTCGGAGCCATCGGGGCGGATTTCGGTGACGAAGAGCGCTTGGGGGATTACGCGGAATGAAGTTGGGATGGCTGGGTAAGTTCCTTTGGGAAAGGAAAACTTCTTTGTGAAGGAGGACATGGACGCATCGGTGCGATCGAAAAAAGCTCCAAAACTGGTGTCTAGCACTTCTCAAGAGGGTAAGAGGACGGGTAGGCTCGCGAGTCATCGTGCAAGGAAGCTGCTTAGGTGTGTGCGTGCTGATTCAAGGAGATCATATGAAAGCTAAGTGGATAGGGGAGTTTCAAGAGTTTGTGGCACGAGGCAATGCTCTGGATATGGCTGTTGGGGTGCTTGTGGGAACAGCGTTTAACAAAGTGGTCGATTCTCTGGTGAATGATGTGATCATGCCGCCGCTGGGCTTTGTCATTGGAGGGGTCGATTTTAAAAACCTACAGCTTGTTCTTAAGACAGCTACCGCAGGTGGAGCCCCGGTCACGATCCGATACGGCCAATTTATCAACTCGGTTCTCCAGTTTTTCGTCGTAGCGTTGACCATGTTCGTGGTGATCAAAACCGTGGGAAAAATGGCGGAGTGGCGGGCAGGGCTTGAGAAAATCCAAAGAAGCTTCCCCCCTTTACCCTCCCAGGCTGGCCAACAAGGACCGGCGGCTCCTCCCTTAGAGAATCCACCCACTCGCTAAGCCATCACGATGGCCCCTCGGGATTCTTGTGGGTGCGCCTGCGAGCTTTGAGCTTTTCCCTTTTCGAGTCAGCGGGTCAATGAAGTCTAGGCGGCTGGTAAGCTTTTATTGGCCAAGGCTCTTCCTAGCGAATCGAAGGCCTGAGAGGGGGAGTGGCGACGCAATTCCCTTCGATTGGACAAGAACATGAAAGGTTTTTCCAAAGCCTTCAGGATGAGTAAGCAACTGAAAAGCAGCAGCGGAGCGGGGAAGACCTAATAACCGATCCTGGACTCCCAGATATTTGGATGCAATACCTATAAGGAAGTGGTGTTGATCCGTCCATCCCATCGTCTCGTGCCCGACTTCCTTTCCCCATCTGGCGAGGCTTCCAAAATCTACATGACTGGATAGGTCGCGCTGGCCGGGTTTTTCCAAAAGGTTCCGATATCTTTTATGACGCTCGTAGGCTAGTAACGTTCCCTCGCTTCGCAAGGGGCTATAGTAGGTAACGGTGTCGTAGCCGTAATCGATGATGACAAAGAGGCCCTGGCTAAGAGCGCGCGATATGTTTCGAAGCCATTCCCGCGCCCGCAGACAAATCTCGGTGCTATAACCGGGAATGGCGGGCAAAGGAAGATGGGAAAGCTCCTTGGCCAATTCCGAACAGGAGAGGGGGCCAGTGGTCCAATAAAATTGCCCGCCTTCGTATCCTACATACCATTCTTTCCACCGGTCATCCTCGTAACGGATCCGGTGGACAGGGAAACTATCCACAAGCTCGTTACAGAAAAAGACGCCCAGGGGACAGAGTACATCGGGGGGTTCGGCTGAGCTCCAGCAAACCTTTTCTGCTACCCCGTGCGTTTCCAGTTGCTGTTGCTGAATGGTCTGCCAGTCTGGGATAGGCTCAATAATCCAGTATCGGACAACCTCCCACAGCTTGGGTTCGACCTCCCGGATGGTCCGGAGGATGTCACTGGCCAGAAGCCCCGTGTGTGCTCCCTGTTCGATAAGGACAAACGCTTGGGGTTTGCCCAAAAGTTCCCATACTTCTACCCATTGCAGCGCGAGAAGTCGTCCGAAAAGCGACCCGACTGTAGGACTGGTCAGGTAATCACCCTTGCGGCCAATTCGTGTGGGATCGGCTTTGGCGTAGTAACCCAACCGCGGGTGATAAAGAGCTAATTCCATGAAACGGCAAAAGGGTATGGGCCCGTTTTGTTGGATCTCCTTTTGGAGGACGCGCGCCAGGGACGAGCTTTCTTGAGGAGATTCTGGAGGTCTGGGTTGTTCCATTCGTTCGGCCCTAGGAAAAAAGTATCACGTTTCTTTCGGCCGCCCTACGGGAGATCCTTTTCCAAAAAGGCACACAGCCTGGTCTGGGTCCGCTTTTTCGAAAGCGAATCGAAAAGGATTCGAGAAAGGTATGCGTTCCAAGCATGGCAGCGGCTCCAACATGGACACAGCTGAATCCTTCGCGCTGGTTCTCCGTGGCACAGAGCCGGCTTCTCTTAGACTTTGATGCCGGAAAGTCCCATTTTGTTCGCCGGAAGCTGTGCTCTTCGGGAGGAAGCAAAAGGTTCTCTCACCCATTGCCCTTACTGCGGGCTTCAATGTCCGATGGAACTGGTCACCCTTCCCAGTGGGTCCCAAGTGTTTCCGGGAGACCCAGAGTGGGGATTGTGTCGCAAGGGATGGACCGCGGCCGAGCTACTCGACCGGAACGATCGCCTATTGACCCCATGGGTTCGTGATCACAAGCGGGCTAAGTTGCGGCCGGCGAGCTGGGGAGAAGCCCTCCGGAAAATTGCAGAATCTCTTGGAAAGCTCCGAGCAACGTATGGACTGAGTGCGGTTGGTGTTTTTGGGGGAGGGAGCCTAACCAATGAAAAAGCCTATCTTTTGGGTAAGTTTGCACGAGTCGTTCTTGGCACGCCGCATGTGGATTACAATGGGCGGTTTTGCATGTCCTCGGCTGCAGCTGCGATCACACGTTCCCTGGGACTGGACCGGGGGCTTCCCTTCCCGTTGGAGGATATTCCTCAGACGGAAGTCATTTTGCTGGCAGGTGCCAATCTTGCCGAGACCATGCCTCCGGTTATGCGGTACTTCCAACGGCAAAAGGAACGTGGTGGGCGCTGGATCGTAGTGGATCCAAGGAAAACGTCGCTCGCTGAGAAGGCGGATCTTCACCTGGCAATCACTCCGGGGACGGATGCGGCTCTTGCCATGGGACTTGTCCACCTGGCTTTACGGGAAGGATGGGTGGATTGGGAGTTCGTCAGGGAACGGACGGAAGGTCTTCAGGAGCTTGCGCTAGTGGCAAGTCAGTTTTGGCCGGAAAGAGTCGAATCGATTACAGGGGTGCCTGTGTTTCGCCTGCGCGAGGCTGCCCGATGGTTGGGAAGGGCAAAAACCGCCATGATTTTTACCGCTCGGGGGGCCGAGCAACAGGCTCATGGCGTAGAGAACGTGCTGGGCTACCTGAATCTAGCATTGGTGTTAGGCAAAATCGGAAGACCTTTTTGCGGGTTTGGCACATGGACCGGTCAGGGGAACGGTCAAGGGGCTAGAGAACTTGGGCTTAAGTGTGACCAGTTACCGGGCTACCGCAGTATTCAGGATCGCAAGGCCAGGCAAGAGATAGCTGCTCTTTGGGGGATTCCGGAAACTGCGCTTCCCAGGGAGGGTCTTTCGGCTTGGGAACTTCTTGATGGGATCGGGACACGGGAGGGGATTCGGGGTCTAGTGGTTATGGGCTCCAATATTGCGGTTTCAGCTCCCTATTCGTCTCGGGTTATCCAAGCGCTTGAGAGCCTTGAATTTCTATTGGTCGTTGACTTTTTCCTTTCCGAAACCGCGCTTCTTGCCGACGTGGTCCTTCCCGCTGCTCAATGGGCTGAGGAGGAAGGAACCATGACTAACGTAGAAGGTCGTGTGGTACTGCGGCAGAAGCTCAAAAAACCTCCTCCCGGAGTTTGTACCGACTTGGAGATCCTGCACCAGCTGGCGCGGGTTTTAGGGTGGAAAGAGGGCTTTCCGTCGGACCCGTGTGAGGTTTGGGAGGAAATTCGGCGGGCTACCCGGGGGGCTCCGGCAGATTACTATGGTGTGACCTACGAGCGGCTTCGCCGGGGAGAAAGGCTTTTTTGGCCCTGTCCCCAATTGGGTCATCCTGGAAAAGCTCGCCTGTTTTTGGACCGGTTTGAAACGCCCACAGGCAAAGCGCGCTTTTTTCCTGTTCGAAACTTTGGTCCTGTGGAAATCCCCGACAGTCAATATCCTCTCCTGCTCACTACGGGTCGAGTGGGGGCTCATTACCAATCGGGAACTCAGACGCGGAGGACCCGGGAGCTTTTGGAGGCCGAGCCGGAGCCTTTCGTTGAGATGCATCCCGCCACGGCACGTTCCCTGGGGATTCCCCACGGGGGCTGGGCGAGGATTTGGACCCGAAGGGGTGAGATCCGAGTCCGGGCACGATGGAGCCGAAGGATTTTGCCCCACGTGCTTTTTGTGCCCTTCCACTGGAGTGGACTGGGGCAAGCCAATCGCCTAACCAACCCCGCCCTCGATCCTGTTTCCAAAATGCCCGAGTTTAAAGTGTGCGCGGCGGCCGTGGAGCCTTGCTCTTGCCCCCAAGAGCCGGAAAGTCCGGACAAACAGAATTGTCCAGAAGAAGGAGTGACAGAATGAGAACCCGTAGGCGTCGCTTGCTTTTGGTGGGGAATGGGATGGCAGGCGCGCGGTTTCTTGAGGAACTCCTCACCCGTGGCGGGACCGAATCATTCGAGGTTGAAGTGTTTGGGGAAGAACCGACCGGTGGGTACAACCGGGTTCTCCTTTCCCACATTTTGGAAGGCGCTATGTCTCCTTGGCAAATCATCACCCATCCACCCCGCTGGTACCGGGAACATGGGATGGCTTTTCACTGTGGTGTTCGTGTGGACGCCATCGCTCGAGCTGACCAAGCCGTCCATGGAAGCGATGGGCGATGGTACCCTTATGACGTTTTAGTGTTGGCGACGGGAAGCCGACCACATGTTCCCCCCTTGAAAGGGCTTGTGGACCGCTCAGGAAAATGGCGCAACGGGGTGTTCACGTTTCGTACTCTCGGGGATTGTCGAAGGATTTTGCGGAGGGCCGACAGATGCCGGAGAGCGGTGGTCGTTGGCGGAGGACTTCTCGGGCTAGAGGCTGCCTGGGGTTTGGCTTGCCGGGGGCTAGAGGTTCACCTCGTTCATATCCAGGGGCACCTCATGGAACAACAGCTCGATCCACAAGCCGGACAGCTTGTTGCGCACTATCTGGAAGCGCGGGGAATTTGCGTTCACCTTCGAAAAGTAGCCTTGGCTTTGTTGTGGAAAGGGAACCAGCTCCAGGGTGTCTCGATGGAGGGAGGGGAAACTCTTCCTGCCGATTTGGTGGTGATTGCGACCGGGGTTCGTCCCGAAACCCGCTTGGCCGCCAGTAGCGGCCTAGCAGTAAACCGCGGAATCGTTGTGGATGACAAGCTGCGAAGTGTGACAGATGAGAAGGTCTATGCTATTGGCGATTGCATCGAACACCGAGGAAAGAGCTACGGGCTTGTCGCCCCGGCATGGGAACAAGCGCGGGTCTTGGCTGAGCACGTAATCGATCCCTCTTCGAATGTTTTCTACCGGGGCTCCGTGGTTGGGGCGAAACTCAAAGTTGCGGGACTTGAGGTGGTTTCCGTGGGCCGGAGCACGGAGGAGCCGAAGGACCAGGTGATTCTCTATACCGAACCGGCCCGGGGGATTTACCGGAAGCTACTCGTCCGGGACGGCCGGCTAGCAGGAGCGATCCTCATTGGCGAGGCGCCGACTTGCGGGATTATCTTCCAATATTTCGAGCGGGGATTGCCGGTTCCTCAGGATCCCACAGCGCTTCTTTTTGATTGGGCCAGCGGGGGGGACGATCTGTCTCTTGGGTCCCTTTCTAAGGAGAGCCTCCTTTGCCAGTGCAACGGTGTTACGCGGGCCAGGGTCATGGAATGTGTTCTTCGCGGGGCCCGTAGCTGGAAAGAGGTTGCCAAAGAGACTCGGGCAGGTACCGGGTGCGGGGGTTGCCGCAACGCCATTGAAGCGCTTTTGACAACAAGGGAGCTAGGTATATCTTGCGAAACCAAAAGCCTCCTTGCGGTGGCAACCAACGGCAGGTAAACGTTTTTACTCAAAGTTCGACAGGGAAGCGGTCGGGATGTCCCACGGTTTGGAACAAAGCTTTTTTCTTTGGATTTCTCTAGAGAAAAAAAGTCGATCCTATGGATTACCGTTTTTGGGGGAAACTACCATGAGACTTCCGGGATCGGTCCTAGGATTTTAAGATCCGCTTTTAGAGCCCACTTGGAAGCTAGCCAGACGTCGGGGAAGAAGCTTCTCCCCATGCGTTAAAACTTTGTCAAAAAAAGACCGACGAGGGTGTCAAAAATCTTTATTGGCACGGCGTCTTGGACAGACCCAACCCTTTTGGAATCGGGCTGGTACCCTCCAGAAGTTTCTACTGCCGAAGAACGCCTTCGGTACTACGCAAGAAGTTTCTCCCTGGTCGAGGTGGATGCCACCTTTTATGCCTTGCCTTCGCTTCGCAATGTGCAGGCATGGGTGAATCGAACCCCGGCAGGTTTTCGTTTCGATGTCAAGGCCTTTCGGGCATTCACCCAGCACTGGATTCCGCCGGAAAGTCTTCCCAGAGATTTGCGGTCGGAAGTAGGATCTCCCCCGAGGGAAACGGGCTGGTACTTGGAAGAGCTAGGATCGGACGTACAAGAGGAACTGTGGAGGCGGTTCGTCACAGCGTTGGAGCCCCTGCGGGCAGGGGCAAAATTAGGCGTGCTCCTTTTTCAGTTTCCCCCTTGGTTTGTTTGCCGCTCCATCCATCGGACCTGGGTCGAGCGTTGTGTGGATCGGTTACAAGGATTTTCTTTGGCCATTGAATTTCGTCACAAAAGTTGGTGGGAAGGGGTCCGTGGGCGCGAAACGCTACGCTGGGAACGAGAGCTGGGGGTAGTTAACGTAGTGGTGGATGAGCCCCAGGGATTTCCCAGCAGCGTTCCGGCGGTTTGGGAGGCGACTTCCCACCATTTTGCGATGGTGCGACTCCACGGGAGGAACCGCGAGACCTGGGTGAAAAAGGGTCTTTCGACGGCAGCAGAACGGTTTAAGTACCTCTATACGGAGGAGGAGCTAGGGGCATTGATCGATCCCATCCTACGTTTGAGCCACCAGGTGACCGAAACCCATGTCATTTTCAATAACTGTTACCGAGACTACGGCGTACGCAATGCTTCTCAATGTCAGGAGATTCTAACGCGCGTGCTACATCAATCCGATAAAACAGGCCAAGCCTAACCGTTAAAAGGATTTAAAGGGCCCAATCTCTAGGTGAGGTGGCCAAGCGTGGAAAAGAAAGTAATCTCCGTAGACGATTCCCGTAAGGACCAATGCTGCCAGTGTCCAGAACCATAACCGATCTAACCAAATCTCCCACCCTGTAGAGGAGGGTCCCAGAAGCACACTGCAAAACGGGATTCTTCGCTCTTCTTGCTTTTGCGCTTTCCCCAGAAAGAATGTAAGAAGCAGGGTTGCTAAAATAAGCGCCATTCCGATAAACATGAGGGAACCCCCGAGGGCGGTTAGCGTGCCTGCGAGTTTCCAGCCGGGCAGGGGCGGGTAGTGGGCAATGGATAAGGCTGTCCGGCGTGGCATCCCGGCAAGTCCTCCCGAAATTTCCCCACGCGCGAAAAGTAAAACCCCTATAAAATAGATCCATGCGCCCACCAGAGGGAGTTGCCGGTTAATCAAAGTTCTCCTGCAAAGATAGGGGACCAACCAGCACCCAATTCCGCCATAGGAAAGGGCGACCGCTGTACCGAGGGTTAAGTGAAAGTGGCCAGGAACAAAAGTCGTGTTATGAATCTTTAAGTTCATTGTATAACTTGCGTTCATGAGTCCCGTAATCCCACCTCCTAAAAAGGCGATCATTCCGAGAAGCTGCGGGACCAACGCTGGCTCATCCCAAGGGAGTTTGAAGAACCAACCGAGAAGACCTTTTCCACCCCGAGCCCGCCCAGCAATCTCGAGTGCATACAGGACGGAAAAGGCGGTCATGAAACTGGGTATCATAACTGCAAATGTGAGAAAGGTCGTAACAAGTTTGAGCTCTACCGGAACATGGGGATCGACATATTGGTGATGGAATCCTACAGGGATCGTTAAAAGAAAGAAAAGAAAGGCGATTCGGGCCATGCGGTCGCTTAAGAGTTGGCCGCCGGCCAGCTTGGGCACCATGGTGTACCAGGATAGATAAACCGGAAGGAGCCAGAAGTACACGATGGGATGCCCTGTGTACCAGAAAAGGGAGCGAGAAAGACCTGGGTCAATTCCGGGAAGGAGGCCAAGGGACCACGGTAAAAGGAAAGCCACGACCTCAATGGCGACGCCCGCAGACGAGATGTCCCAGAAGATATACGTGACGACTCCTAGAAAAGCAGGCAGGGGGATGCGCTGTGTGGGGTTGTTTTTCCTCCACGTGGCTAGGGTCACAAAGAGTCCAATCGACGTAATCCAAGTGCTTATCACAAGAAGAGCGAGTCCTGCGTAAAAGAGGGGGCTAGCCTGAAAGGGAGGGTAGAAGGTATACAGAACGTTGGAACTTCCTTGGAAGATGGAAAAAGCCGCAAGTGTAGCCCCTAAGAAAAGGGCTCCAAAAGCGCTCCATAAAAGCGAGAGGGGGATGGCAACCCCAAGGGCGGCTTCGACCACAAGCGAGACAAAGCAGTTTGAGAAGGCGAAGGTTAAGACAAAGGCATTAAAAATCCCGTGCGCCGTAAGGCCCTGATAGTAGGTTCGCATTCCCGGGAAATATTGAAATAGATCGATTCCTGCGTAGTTGATGGCCTGGGCCAAGCCGTTGACGATCCCAAGGGAAAGTGCAATCAGTCCTGTAACAAGTGTGTACTGGCACACCCGTTTGTGGGATTCGGATAGGTCAAAGACTGCTTCTGAGTAACGGCTTCCCGTGGTCATCGTACAAGGATTTCCCCTGTCATGTCTTGGTGAAAAAGGCCACAGTATTCGTGACAAATCATTGGATAGATTCCAGGTCGATCGAACTGGTAAAGTTCCTGGGTGACGTGTCCTGGGATGAGCATCATATTAATCGGGGTTCCCGGAATGATAAGCCCATGAGTGACGTCGGCGGAGGTTGCGATAAAAAGAACCCGGGTCTTTGTAGGGATCTCTAGGCGCGGAGGATTGAAAGACCAGGCTTGGGCCACAATCGCGGCTTGGACAATGCCGGGGCCAACCTGATGGACGCCTGGAGCCTGAAACGGGGAAGTTTGATAGACCCTCAGGATGAGGGGTTCATTGGGGCGGGGAAGAATCGGTTGAGAAGAGTAAGGAAGCGAGCGATGAAAGAGTGCGCTAGCAAGAATAATGAGACCAAAAAGGCTAATGAGAAGCACAATACATGCCCACACATATACTCGTTCAATCTTCTCAACCATAAAAAACTTCCTGTCCAAAAGGATATTGACAAGCTTGTGGTTTCATTAACGGATAAGCTCAAACAGCATGTAGAGCCACATGCCGGCAAGCGCGGCTAAATAAAGACCCAAAAGAAACAACGTGCCTACTGGGGGAGGGGGCTCAACATGGGAGCTTTTGTCCATTGAGAGGGGAGAGTGAGGTTCTTCGGGAGAGGATCTCTTATTGTGGGGGTTCATGTGAGCTTGGAGGGGATAGATAGCGTTGGAGGAGCCAAGCGTAACTAAAAGTCGCTAGGAAAAGTCCCGCAAGCGACGAGATCACAAACCTTTGGCAGCTCTGACCCTGGAGAAGCCGATCAACACAACCCCAGAGGAGAGAAATGCAAATGCCGCCAAGCCAAATATAGAGAAGAAGGATCACAAGGATTCGGCTACCGGAGAAGGGCGAATCCATAAGAAATACTTATTTAAATGTACTGCCTTGTCAACCGTAAGCTAGATCCTTCGAGGTGCCGCTTGGGCCAGGTGGATTGCTCTTCTTAGGTCAAAGCAGTGCTCCGGGGCGCCTTTCCAGCGCAGGAACAAAGGGAAACTTTGGGACCAGAGCGACATCCGTACAAGGAAAGCCTTTGACCAGGAGGGAAAAAGAGGTTTTTTTCTTGCCCTGAACCACGAGCTAACGACGGTCAAAGCATCCTCTCCGGGGAGGCGCTCCGCTTCTCCTTGCGGGGTTTACCCATCCCGGACAGGGTGGGATTCGAACCCACGGTCCGCTTTTTAGGCGGACACACGCTCTCCAGGCGTGCCCAATCGGCCACTCTGGCACCTGTCCTTCTTGCAGGGGCGAACACAGAAGACTAAATCAGAGAAAAAAGTCTCTGCCAAGAGCTTCGTTCTCAAAAGCGAGCTATTGAATCCGATGCGGGGCCTTTAGCGTGTGTCGCCCGGTGGGCAGAGAGTTATTCCCATCTGGCGAGGATCGCTCGAGTTGGCAGTAACGCGGGCGGCTGCTGATGCCAAGGCTGGTGGGCGAAGGTTCTTAGCAAAGGTCTGGATAAGTGGGGAGGGGCACACCTCTGCGGGCGTGAGCACAAGAGGGCTATCAAAGGAAGGACGTAAAACCGTCTATCCGGGGACGCTAGAGTTTGGCCCTTCCAAGCGACGGGTTATGTGTTGCTCGATAAAGACGGCAGTGCGCGCACGGGCAAAGGCCACCGGGGTATCAGGTGGGCCATCCTCGCAAAGGGTGGTCGACCGCAGAATGGAAGGTCTATCCGGCCAGGCAGTTGAGCAGGTCTCCAAAGGACCAACCCGTTGCTGCATCCAAGCGCCGGACGTGGCCAGGGGGGAAGTTGGATCGGCCCATAGAAATCCGGGGAATTTGGAGCCAGTCTGAGGGAGAGGGCCCGGACCGACAGGCGAAAGGGAAACGCCCAAAAAGGGAGAGCATAGCAGAGTGACGAGAAGTCTCCAACGCAACGGCTCGTTCGCGAGGTTTCTGGCCGGTGTTGGCAGAAGCGGGGAAGACGGCCCGATCAGCCGTCGTCAGCATCATTCCGCCATTGCGTTGTGCGGAAGCCCTCTGCCCAAAAAGGCTGGGCATCGTTCAGTGAGAGGGGAGTGCAGACGGAGGTTTGGGGGGAGGCCACCTGGGGCATTTCCTGATCAAAAGCGGTGATCCCCGCTCTGGCGTTTCTCACTTGTGCCATGCCGCTTGTTGCTTTCTGCGGTTTTGCAAAAAGGGCTCATGGGACGTAACCTCACCTTTGATTTGGGTGAGCCTAGAGCCGTATGCGCAAGAGTAGTTCCCGTTTCTGGACAAAATTAGGAGCGACCAAGAGGACCCAGGTTCTCAAGGTAGCGAGCTGCGCGCTGGGAGTCGCCGTGTTGGGAGCCGGGCTTTTTCTTTACTCGGTGACCGAATCCCTGGCACGGCTCGCGGTGACGGTCCCCTGGAATTCAAGCCCTAGTGTTTCGCCGGCTCTCTTGGGGTTGCGGTACGAGACTTGGCGTTGTGTCTCCTCGGATGGGGTGCTACTGGCGGGCTGGTACGTCCCCGGGGAGTCACTCTCTAGGGTTCCTCCCTTAGTGGTCGTTCATGGTTTGGGTGCAAGCAAGGAGTTCATGTTGAACTACATTGCTTTAGGTCACCGGCTCGGCATGGGGGTATTGGCCGTAGATCTTCGGGGACATGGAGAAAGCCAAAAGACACTAACAAGCTTGGGGTATCGAGAACCCCTGGATCTAGAAGCGTGGGAGAAAGAGCTTCGCTCCCGAGGACTACCTCCGCCGGTTGTCTGGGGGATTTCCTTGGGCGCCGTGACAGCTCTCCGATTTGCTTCCCGGCATCCTGAAGTGGCGGGACTCATCGCGGATGCGCCTTTTGATACCCTTCGCCACACGCTGGCCATTCACGGAGAGCTACTCTTTGGATCCAAGGTTAGGCCCTTGGTGGGCTTGGTCGCGTGGGAGCTCCAACACGGCTACGGTGTTCCCGTCCAGGAGGTCGATTGCGTGGCCGCTGCCTCCCAGGTTCGTTGTCCCACCCTTGTACTGGCTGCGGAGGAAGACCGAAGAATGCCCATTCCGGTGGTTCGGCGAGTCTTTGATGCTTTACCTGGGCCCAAACGGTGGTGGGTGATCCCAGGTACCACTCATGAGAAGCGTCCTTTTACCCAAGCATTTTGCCGGGTCATCGAAGATTTCCTCCGTTTTTGCATCGACCTAGCGCAACGGGGTTCCTAGCGTGCTTGGGGAGGTTTCCTCTGCTTGGCCTACGTAGTCAGAAGGAACAAATCCCTGTTCTCCTCCCACCGTTTCAACCTTGCAGTAGGAATCTTCCCTTTCGAGAATCCGAACCCGAGTCCCTTTCTCTAAATAGGTGTCAGCGGTAAACTGCCCAGGACCCGTCTTGCAGAGGGGGGCCTTTTGTGTAATCACGCTGTCAAAAGGAACGATATCGGAGGCGCACGCAACCAACGTCCAGGCGAGGATCGCCATGCCTATCCAGGAACCCAGGCTTCCCTGCTTTCGGCAGAGTTCGTGGCGGAGGGCATTCTGCTGTGGTTTCTGGGATAGCATCGGAAAGGAATTTTTTTCTTTCTACCCGGTGGGAAGATACTCTCTGGGGTCTACGATCCGTCCTTCCAGCGCGGAAGCAGCGACCGTGTAGGGGGAGGCGAGGTACACCTGGCTTTCCTTGTGTCCCATCCGTCCCGGGAAGTTGCGATTCGTAGTCGAAATGCACACCATCGGGCGATTGAGACGACCAAAGGTGTCAGCGGGCCCCCCCAGGCAGGCAGCACAGGAGGCATTTTCTGTGAGTTGAACGCCAGCACTTTGGAGGATTTCCCACACCGTTTGCTCCCCTAAGGATCGTTGCTTGAGCTCCCGGACCACCTCGGGTGTCGCTGGAACCCCAAAGGTTTCGACACGAACCTTGCGACCCTTGACCACCTCCGCGAACGCCAGAAAATCCGAGACTTTTCCACCCGTGCAACTCCCGATGTAAGCCCGGTCGATACGCACATGGTGGAGCCTGTGGGCAGGCACGCGATTGCCAGGATTAGGAGGTGCGGCTACGGTTGGTTCGATGCGGCTAAGATCCATCCTCCATTCCGAGAGAACCTCTTGCTCCGGATCGGGTTCCACAGGCTCGTAGTCTTTCGGGGTTCCATTTTGTCGAACTTTTTCTTCCACAAAGGCCAGCGTTTTGGCATCAGCCGGAAAGATGGCGTTTTTGGCACCCGCCTCGATGGCCATGTTGGCGATAGTCATCCGGTCTTCGATGGAGAGGGAAGTCACGCCGGGTCCCTCCCATTGCATCGCGCAATACGTAGCTCCGTCAAAGCCAATTTCTCCAATGACATGGAGGATAAGATCTTTGGCCATCACCCCAAAGCCTAGTTCTCCTTCCAGGTAGAAGCGCAAAGTCGGTGGCACCTTCACCAGAATCCGCCCGGTTCCCAAAACAAAGGCAGCATCCGTGTTGCCAATACCTGTAGCAAAAAGGTTAAACGCCCCGGCTGTACAGGTGTGGCTATCGGTTCCAAGAAGGACTTCTCCCGGTCGGACATGACCTTTTTCTGGGAGCGCGGTGTGACACACGCCCGCGTAGCGACTGCCGTACTGCCGGCGATAGGGCCCCAAGGAGGGATCGAAAGCCCAGCGCGCCTCCGAGTCATCCACGACATCGTAGAAGTACTGGATCCCTTGTTGCCTGGCAAATTGCCGCAAGATGTCCAAGTTTCGGTGACACGTGGAATCGGCTGTAAACACGAAGTGATCCGGAATAAGAATAACTCGTTTCGGATCCCACACTCTAGCTCCCTTGCCAAACTCCCGGTAGAAAATGCCAATCGTCGGAGGCCCACAGACATCGTGGGTAAAAAGGTAGTCCACGCGGATCCAAACACTTTCCCCAGCTCGCACCTGTCGTTTCCCGCTGGCCCGGGCAAGAATTTTTTCGGTCAGTGTCACTGTTTCTCCCTTTTGCCGTCTCAAGTTCAAAAACCCAAGAAATAAAGAAGACTTTGTTTGGACGGTTCCACTTGAACCGGTTTAAACCGCGCGCAACCCACAGCGGCTTGCGGATCTTTGAGCCCGTGCCCGGTAAGGGTGGCAACCACAAGGCTCCCTTCTGGGATAAGACCTTTTTTCCAGGCTTTCCGCAGGCCGGCCAGAGAGGCCGCAGAGGCGGGTTCCACGAAGATTCCTTCTCGACGGGCGACCAGCTCGTAGGCTTCCATAATCTCCTCGTCGGTCACTTTGTCGAATCGACCTCCCGATTCTCGAACAGCCTGGCAAGCTCCGTCCCATGCTGCTGGATGACCGATGCGAATCGCACTGGCTATGGTCGTTGGGCAACGGACGGGGTGTCCGTCGACTAGGGGAGCTGCCCCTGCAGCCTGGATGCCAAAGAGTTTCGGGAGCTGCCGGATAAGGCCATCCTGAAAGTACTCGGAGTATCCCTTCCAATAGGCCGTGATATTACCGGCATTACCCACGGGAAGAAAGTGGAGGTCTGGGGCTCTACCAAGCGCGTCACAAATTTCAAAAGCGGCCGTTTTTTGTCCTTCGAGCCGTGTTGGGTTGACCGAGTTGACGAGCTCAATTTCCGGATGCTCGCAACATAACTCTCGTACTAGCTTTAAAGCCTGGTCAAAGGTATCCTCCAGAGCAGCTACCCGGGCTCCGTGAACCAGAGCTTGCGCTAGCTTTCCCGCAGCCGCCCCGCCGCTGGGAAGGAGCACGGCACAGGGCAATCCTGCACGAGCTGCGTAGGCTGCTGCTGAGGCGGCCGTATTGCCAGTGCTGGCGCAGAGAATCACTTGAGCTCCGCGCTCGGCGGCTTTGCTCACAGCAACGGCCATTCCGCGATCTTTAAACGAGCCGGTCGGGTTTACAGCTTCGCACTTAAAGTAAAGCTCGACACGAGCTCCAATGGCCTGGGCGAACTGCGGAGCCGGTAAAAGGGGTGTATTCCCTTCAAAAAGTGTAATCATGGGTGTTAACGGGCCTACAGGGAGACGGTCCCGGTATCGATCCAAAATGCCACGCCACTGAGCCACAGGCACAATGTTACCCAGAAATATCTTCTACACGAATGCTTATTGCGGGAGGTTCTACCACCGGAAGTCCTTCGATAACCTTTTTGGCGGAACGAAAAGCGCGTTCCTGGGCATCATGTAAAAGCACCAAAAGAGGAACTCGGGCTCCTCCATGACCCTCAGGCTGGATGACGGCCGAGATGCCAATGTGGTGATGGGCAAAAACGGAAGCGATCTGAGCCAGGACGCCAGGTCGGTCCTCCACGGTAAGCCGCAAATAGTAACGCGACAGAATGTCTTCCATCGGTTTGAGACGCACCGAACCATGATCTTCACGCCAGATGCGTTCCCAATATGCTTCATCAGAGGAGGCCCGGGCCAGCTCCGCTAGATCGCTCAAGATGGCGCTGGCTGTTGGATTTCCCCCTGCCCCTGGGCCGTAGAAAAGGGTTTCCCCAACCACATCTCCCTGAACGCAAATGGCGTTGTAGGGGCCATTTACCGAGGCAAGGATATGACGTTTGGGTAAAAGCGTAGGGTGCACTCGCACCTCTACTTGTCCGTCAGGGTGGCCTTTAATGATGGCCAAAAGCTTTAGCTCATACCCGAAGCGTTCGGCATAACAAAGGTCTTCCAGTTGAATGGCTTCAATCCCCTCTCGGTAGACGTTCTCTAAACTTGGCCAAAACCCGTACGCCAGAGCCGTCAGAATGACTGCCTTGTGAGCTGCGTCGTGGCCTTCCACGTCGAGTCGCTCGTCGGCTTCGGCAAACCCAAGTCGTTTGGCTTCTGTTAAGGCCTCGTGGTACTCGACCGCTCTTTCCTTCATCCGGGAAAGGACGTAATTGCACGTCCCATTGAGGATACCGTGGATGGAAAGAATCCGGTTGGCCACTAGCCCTTCTCGAAGCGCTTTGATGAGGGGGATGCCACCGGCAACGCTCGCTTCGAAAAGCACATGCCGCCGCTGGCGCGAGGCAAGTTCAAACAATGCTTGGCCATGCGTCGCTAAAAGGGCCTTGTTAGCCGTGACGACATGCTTTCCATTGTGGAGAGCACTTTCCACAATTTTCTTAGCTTCCTCGATTCCTCCGATGACCTCGACGATGACATCCAATTGCGGATCGCTGGTTAACGATGACCACTCGGGTGACCACAGCTCCTTGGAGATCCCCAGTTCCTCTAACCGCCGGGGCGAACGGCTACTCACCCTTCGGATGACGATCGGCCTTCCGGACCGCCGCTCCAGAAGCCGCGCTTGGGTCCGCAACTGTCTCCAGACGGCACCTCCGACGTTTCCCAGTCCGACAAGTCCAATGCGCAAAGGAGTCATGAGGATCTTTCCGGATGAGGCATCCCTGTTGGGGAACAGCCGCTTTCCAGTTCTTCGAGCCTTTGTTCGAGCTGCTGAACCCGTTTCCATAGTTGAGGTAATTTCCGGTAAAGCGCCTCCAGCCGGAGGGTTTCGGCAGCCGGCCGAGCGTGGCTTCCAGAGTAGATCGCACCCGGAGGGACGTCCTTTGCGACACCGGATTGCGCCGTAATAATCGCGCGCTCTCCAATGTGAAGGTGACCGGCTAGGCCAACCTGGCCCGCAAGCGTCACATAGGATCCGAGAGTAGTGCTGCCGGAAATGCCGGTCTGGGCTACGATAACGCAGTGTTTGCCAATGACCACATTATGCCCGATTTGAACTAGATTGTCGATTTTGCATCCCTCTTGTATCCAGGTTTTGCCAAACCGGCCACGGTCAACTGTGGTGTTGGCGCCAATTTCCACATCGTCGTCAATCTGAACTGAGCCCAGCTGTGGGATTTTCCGGTGCTTCCCCTCGATCAACTCATACCCGAATCCGTCCGATCCGATCACCACACCTGGATGGAGCGTCACCCGGTTCCCTAGAACACAGCGCTCCCGGATCACCACGTGGGGATAGAGAAAGCAATCCGCGCCAATCTGACATTCGGGTCCAATATAACTCCCGGCACCCACGATGGTTCGAGGGCCAATGCGGACCCCTTTTTCAACGATGGCGTAAGGCCCCACACTAACGTCCTGGCCTAACTCCACATCTTGGGCAACAAAGGCCAGAGGGTGAACGCCGGCCTCAGGCCGTGCCGGAGCAGGGAGAAAAAGCGCCGCAATTTGAGAAAACGCCAAGGAAGGGGAGTCGACTCGAATCTGGGTGCACGGAAAACAGCTCGGCCCATGCCGGTCCACCACCAGGGCCGAAGCTTTGGTTTGGAACGCCAAAGAAGTGTACCGCGGATTTCCGAGAAACGAAATGTCTCCCACTTGAGCGGAGGCAAGGTCGGCAACCCCTGAGATGGCTATCTCCGGATTTCCCACAACCTCTCCCCCCACGAGGGAGGCCAGGTATCCAACCGTATAGACCGACACGATCTCCCTTACCGTTTGGAAGAACTGGACGAACCAGAGTTAATCAGCCGGATCACGTCGTCCGTAATGTCCCGAAGGCCTTGCGCATACAACACCACCGGGACCCCGGTCAAGGACACGCTCGACTTGTCCAGTACCAGGAGAAACTTTTCTCGCGCACTAAAGTCGGTAACCACTTTGGTAATCTCCTGAAGGAGTCCTTGCCGCATGCGCTGGGATTGCTCTTCAAATTCCTTGGTCCGGGTCAGCTGGAATTCCTGGATTTTGCGCTCCATGTTGCGAAGATCCTGCACCTTGGTCTCAAACGCCTTTCGTTTTTCTTCCCTCGCTGATTCCGGAAGGCTTTTGTCAACGGCCGCATCGCGGATCTTTTGCGTTTCATCGGCAAGCTTTTGGTAATCCGCCAGCATCGTCTGGCGCTCCCGCTGGAACGCGTTGGCTCGCTCCCGCAAGGCAGCCTCGGCTTGCTTGGTCTTGTAGTACTCCTTAAAAGCACGCTGCATATCGATCAGCGCAATCCGAGGAGAAGCCTCCTGGCCCCACAGAGAACCCACCACAGCCCAGGTTGCCGCCATCAGGGTCAAAGAAAAAGAGCGTTTCATGGTTGGCCAATACCAATAGTTAGAAGGCATAGCCAACGTCAAACGCAAATCTGCCCGAAGTCCGATTAAACCGGTCCGCCTTGATGGGCCATCCATAATCGAGCCGGAGAGGACCAATGGGCAGGTACAACCGCACCCCGATCCCGGCCGACCCGTTGAGATCAGGCAGGAAATGGTCGTAGCGACCAAAACCGGCGTCCACAAATCCCCAGTCAGTGAAAACCGCACCTCGAACGCGCGAGATAATTGGAAAAGTAAGTTCAAACTGAGAAAACGCCATCGTACTCCCCCCGATCGAAAATCCCAGGGGATCCTTCGGGCCAACCATATTGTAGTCAAAGCCTCGAACCGTGCGTGGCCCTCCTAGGAAGTAGCGGTCAAATAAGGGAACGAACGCAGATGCCCCGTAATGGTTGATCACTCCTGTAGCGCCATTGACCGAAAAGATTAGATCGTACGGTAAGAGAACATATTTCTGCCAATCCAGTTCGGCTCGGTAAATATTGGTCTGACCTAAAAGCGGCCCCCCGGCACCTTGGAGCAAAATGTTGATCTTTTCCCCTCTTCGTGGGATCAGCAGGCTGTCCCGCGTATCGTAGGTAAGATTTAAAAGCACGCTACTTTCTGAAAGGCTCTTATTGGCGTTTAAAAGGTTAAGATAAAAGGGATCATGGAAGGGAAAGTTAATGTGGAATAGCTCATAGACCTGATACCGGTACATCGGTGCAATCGTCCAGAAAGGAGAAAGCGCCTTTGCCAGCCGGATGTCGCCCCCAATCCTTCGCTCGTTGTATATGTTAAAGCCCGAATAATCAAACTCGTCGGCAAAAAGGTCAAACCCTACCGCCAATCTACGATTAAGAAACCAGGGTTCGGTAAAGGACAGGATCACATTTTTGGTCAAAAGTCCAAGCTGGAGGCGAAGCCGGAATTTTTGTCCAGCACCTGTAAAGTACGGGGGATTGGTGATGTCAAAGTTTCCTTGAGAAAGTTCCACGAACCCAAGAAAACTTTCCACACTACTAAATCCAACACCAAAGGTAACGTTTCCGGTGCGCTTTTCGCTTACAGTCACAACTACGTTTCTGCGATTGGGTATGTTGGTTTCCTCAGGGCTAATATCCACTCTCTCGAAGTATCCCAGGTTCTCTAGTCTCTTTTTACTAGCGTCAACGGATACGCTGTTGTAAACATCCCCAGGCCCGACGGCGAGCTCTCGTCGAATGACCTTGTCCTTTGTCTTGGTGTTGCCCTGAACAATCACCTTATCCACATAGATTTGAGAGCCTTCCGAGATGTGGTAGACAAGATCGATTGTGCCGTGTTCCGCCACCGGCACCCGCTCGGGTTTTACGTCGGCATCAATATATCCCTTTAACCCGTAAAGGTCGCGAATGGCTTTAGTATCATCTTCCAAAGCCTGCGGAGAAAAGACCGCCCCTTCCTTGAGTTTAAGGTACTTCCGGATTTCGGGTTCCGAGTACAACCGGTTGCCTTCGATACGCAGTTTTCCTACATGATATTGAGTTCCTTCAGACACAGAAATCACGATGACAAGTTTCCCTTTTTCCGGGTGCTCAAAGCGAACGTCTCGGACCGTCATGTCAATATAGCCGTGGTTCTGATAATATTCTTTGAGTTTGGCAAGATCCTCCTGGAACTGATCTTCCTTAAAAAGTCCCGATTTGTTGATAAAGGAAAGGAGGTTTTTCTTTCGGGTTTTGAGGAGTTTTCTTAGCTCTTTTTCGGGAAAGGCATGGACACCTTCGAAACCGACTTCGGAGACAAACTCTTTGGGGCCTTCCACAATGTTGAAGCTAACCACAGCTCGCCCAAACTCCTCGTTGACATCGATCCGGTAGGTGACCTGGGCGCGACCGTATCCTTTGGAAAGGTAGTAATCTTTGATCTTTTCGGCATCGGTAGAGATTTGAAGCTCGTTTAATGGGTCGCCGGGTTTCGTTTTGACCTCTTTACGCAAGCGTTTCGTAGAAACTTCTTGGTTGCCTTGGATGATCACCTCCTTGACCAAAGGTTTGGGCTGGACAATGACGATCACCTTCACTCCGTCAGCAAGCGGCTCATGCGAAATGCGCAAGTTAACAAACCGACCGGTGGCATAAAGATTGCGAACATCCTCTTCGACTGTCGCAGGGTTATACGGTTGGCCAACCGTCGTCCGCATGTTGGAGAGAATCAGCGAGCGGCTGACGGATTTCGGTCCGACATAAACGATTTCAATCTCTTTGACCGGAGGACCTTGAACCCCCGGCCGGGTGGGAGGAGCGGGCCTGGTCTCCTCCGGGGGTCTAGGGGGCTGGGGTTTTTCC